>CANJKQ010000232.1 GCA_947474905.1 Pseudomonadota bacterium
CACCTTGAACGTGCCCGAGCAGGCGCGCAGCATCAGTTTGCAACCCATCACGGCGGCATCGTCGCCGGGCGTATCGAACAGCACACCGAATTCGTCGCCGCCCAGTCGCGCGATGATGCCGCCTTCGGGTACCGAGCGGGCGAGCAGCGCGTACATCTGGCGGATCAACTCGTCGCCGGCGAGATGGCCAAGCGTGTCATTGACCAGCTTGAAGCGATCGAGATCGACCATGGCCACCGCAAACCGCCCCTGGCCGCGCGCTCGCTCCGTCAGCGCATATTGGAAAGCGAGGCGATTGGGCGCATCGGTCAGCGAATCATGGTTCGCCATGTGGCGGGCATGGCTTTCATTGGCGGCAAGCTCCGCGCTTTGCGCTTCCAGCGTCACCACCTGCTCGGCCAGCTGCGCGCGGGCAGCGGCGAGTTCCCTGTCGAGGCTCCAGCGCTTGCCGAGCGCCGTCGCCGTCTGGGTGATTTCGGCGACTTCAAAGGGCTTGGCGATATAGAAGATTTTGTCGGCGGGGCCGGCTTCCTTGGAAATCTCGATCGGTGAGAAATCGGAATAGCCCGTCACGATGACGAGGTTGATATCGGGATCGAGCGCGCGGATGCGCTTGGCGGTTTCCTTGCCGTCGATGCCGGGCGGCATGCGCACGTCGATGAACGCGACCGCGAAGGGATCGTTCTGGGCAAGCGCCACTCGCACTGCCTCGACCGCGTCGAGACCCTGCTGGCAATGCGTCAGGATGGGCGCATCGGCATCATCGACGGGGGCGGCAGGCGCATCATCGTCGCCGAACAGCTCGGCCGCCATGGCGTGGAGTGCATCGGCCTCACCCGCATCGGCAGGGGCGAAGCAGCGGCGATAGCTGTCGTGCATCGCGGGTTCGTCATCGACGATCAATATGCGCACAGGGCACCCCCGTTTAGCCGCGCGCCAGGCGCGGGCATGGTCCAATAGCTGAAGGGAAAATCGTCCGGCCCATCGCTGGGGCGAGCGGGCAGGATCGGCAGGGGCGCGGTCGGGCAGATACGCACCGCAGGCATCGGCGCGCCCGATGGCCCGGCCCGATATCCCCTGCGTCGGCAAAACGCCGTGTGCTCCATCCACCCAAATCCCCAGATCGTTACGGTTAGAGGGAGGTAAGCGGGTTGGGTTAAAGGGGCGTAAATGATGATTGGGACTGGGCAGAATTCCTCCCCCGCCAGGGGGAGGTGGCAGGCGAAGCCTGACGGAGGGGGTGGAAGCCTCAAAGGCTCTTGGGGGCCGCCCCCTCCGTCGCTTGCAGCGACACCTCCCCCTGGCGGGGGAGGAGGATGTTGCCCGCTCAAACCCCCGGCAGCGCCTGTGCTGCCACGCCCCAGCCATCGGCCTCGGCCGCTTCCGCCGCCTCGATCACCGCGTCGATATCCGTCACTTGCAACAACGCCGCGCTGGCCGCGTCGTTCAGCGCGTCCCAGCTTAGCGGCACGGCGACCGGGGCGTTTTCGCGTTCGCGGGCGGAAAAGGGCATGACGGCGGTCGCGCCGCGCTGGTTGCGCAGCCAGTCGATGAAGATGCGCCCCTTGCGCTTGGCCTTGCTCATCACCGCGACGAAGCGGTCGGGCTGGTCAGCCGCGACCGCGAGCGCGAAGCGATGGGCAAAGTCCTTGACCGCGGGCCACGCCGCGCTCGCATCGAGTGGCACCACCACATGCACGCCTTTGCCGCCGGTCAGCATCGGGAAGCTGACCAGCCCCATCCCCGCCAGCAAATCGCGCAGATGCACCGCCGCATGGCGCACCTCGGCGAAATCGACGCTGGGGTCGGGATCGAGATCGATGATCAGCCGATCGGGATGCTCGATATCATCGGCTCGCGCGCCCCAGCCATGGAACTCGATCGTCCCCATCTGCACGCAGGCCAGCACCCCTTCGGCATCGTCGACATAAAGATAATCGGCGGTGGCACCGTCGCTCTCCTGGATGGGGATATGGTGGATCGCGTCGCCGAACGTGCCCGAGTCATGCTTCTGGAAAAAACAATGCTTGCCGCGCCCCTGGGGGCAGCGAACCAGGCTGATCGGGCGATGCGCAGCCCAGCGCAACATATAGGGCGCAATCGCGGTGTAATAATCTGCAAGCTGCTGTTTGGTGATGCCGGCTTCGGGGAAGATGACGCGATCGGGATGGGTGATCTTCACGCTTGTCGGTGCGGGTGCCGGACGCTCGCGCACGACTTGCCGGGCGGGCTTGTCATCGCGCAGGCCGATAAAGCTTGCATGGCGGACGACATTGTCGGGGGTGAATTCCGCATAAGCGATTTCGGCGACGAGCACCGGCTTCACCCAGTGCGCGCCACGGGCGGCGGGGCGGGGGACGGCGGCAGCGGGCTTGTCAATCACCAGCTTCTCCAGCCGGGCGCGAAGCTGTTCCATCAACGCGGCGTCAAATCCGGTGCCGACCTTACCCGCATAGCGCAGCGCATCGCCCTCGCGCACCGCCAGCAACAGCGATCGGAAACCGCGCCCCTTGTCACTCGCAGACCAGCCGATGATAATGAATTCCTGCCGCTGCACGCATTTCACTTTCAGCCAGGCGGGGGTCCGTCCGCTACGATACGGCGCGTCGCATCGCTTGGAGACGACGCCCTCCAGCCCCTTGGCGCACATCGCCTGAAACAGCGCCTCGCCCTTGCCCGTGACATGATCGGCATAGCGGATTGGCCAGGCATCGACGAGCAACGGCTGCAGCGCGGCCTTGCGCTCGATAAGCGGCCCGGATTTCAGGTCTTCGCCATCGAGCAGCAGCAGGTCGAACGCCATCATGGTCAGGCCATGCCCGCCCGCCTCAATCGCGTTTTTCAGCAGGGCGAAGTCAGGGCGGCCTTCGGGATCATAAGCGACAATCTCGCCGTCGATCAGCGCGCGACGGACGGGCAGGGTGCGGGCGGCCCCGGCGATATCAGGAAAGCGATCGGTCCAGTCGAGGCCCGACCGGGTGTAGAGCTTCACTGCCCCATCGGCGATCGCGGCAAGGCAGCGATAGCCGTCATATTTCATCTCGTGCAGCCAGTCGGGGCCGGTGGGAACGCTGTCGACCAGCGTGGCGAGTTGGGGTTCGACGAAAGGAGGCAGACTTGGGGGTGGGGCCGTGCCTCGGGCGACTGGCTTGTTGGAACGCCCCACCCCAACCCCTCTCCTGAAGGGGAGGGGCTTAGTTCCCGCTTTCCGCGCCGCCACCCCTGCCGCAATCTCGTCCATCGTCCGCCCGGTCGCGACGCTGGTCAGCGCCCGGGTGATCAGGCTGTCGCCACGGCCCGCTTCGCCATCGTCGATTTTGCGGAGCAGCCAATTTTCGTGTCGCTCGCCGGGCTTGGCCTTGATGCGCACCAACAGCCATTCGCCCTTCATCCTCTGCCCGTGGAGGATGAAGTGGAGGTGCCCGTCCTCGATATCGCTGGCGTGCTTGCCGGGGATCGGCTCCCAACTGCCCCGGTCCCACAGCATGACGGTGCCGCCACCATATTGGCCCTGCGGAATAATGCCTTCAAACCCGCCATAGCTGATCGGGTGGTCCTCGGTCCTGACCGCGAGCCGCTTGTCGGCGGGGTCGAGGCTCGGGCCGCGTGTCACCGCCCAGCTTTTAAGGACACCGTCCATCTCCAGCCGGAAATCCCAGTGCAGCCGCCGCGCCGCGTGTTTCTGGACTACGAAGCTGTTGCACTGGGCA
>CANJKQ010000233.1 GCA_947474905.1 Pseudomonadota bacterium
AAGCCGGGCCATGCGCTTGATGCGGTGATGACCTTCACCGACACCGGCCCGAGCAACTGATCAATCGCTGATCCTCAATCGCACCGGGGGTGCTTCCCTTTCCCGCCGGGAGAGGGAAGCAAGAGCCGGGCATCAGCCAAGCCGTTCAGGCCCGGCCGGGCGCGAATTTCAGCGCAACGCCGTTCATGCAGTAACGCAGGCCGGTTGGTTGCGGGCCATCGTCGAACACATGGCCAAGATGCCCGCCGCAGCGGCGGCAATGCACCTCGGTACGCGTCATGCCGAGCGTGTTGTCGGTGTGCGTTGCCACCGCGTGTTGCAGCGGTTGCCAAAAGCTGGGCCACCCCGTGCCGCTGTCAAACTTGGTTTTTGACGAGAAAAGCGGCAGCGCGCAGCCGGCGCAGATAAAGGTGCCGGCGCGGTGTTCCTTGAGCAGCGGGCTGGTGAACGGATATTCGGTATCCTCCTGGCGCAGCACGCGATAGGCGGCGGGCGACAAGCGCTTGCGCCATTCGGCATCGCTCAATTGAAATTCGAACTTCTCGGTCGCCGCCATCGCTGGCGAGGGGCCGCGAAAGGTGAACAGCGCGGCGGCACCTGCGGTGACACCGGCGATGGTGAGAAATTCGCGTCGATTGCTCATGGTTTCATGTCCTTCGGCGTTGATATCGCGTCTTTCGCGCGAGGTTGCGCAGAAGTTACGCGGGACAGGCAAAATGGATGCGCCGGGCCGATGGTCGCGTGAATGTTCCCTAATGTTCGCACTGACCATGGTGGCGGGAAAGGCTCCCCGGCCGGGCGGGGCGAGCAGCGGCGGCGATGACAAAGAGCGGCGTCACCATAAGGCTGGTGCGGGGGCGTAGGACAGGGGCGGGGAGGGGGATAAGGCACGGGACGAGAAAAGCACGGTCACGACGTTACGACACCCACCCCCATCCCCTCCCCTGAGGGGGGGGTGTGCCAGCGCCCGGCGCGCCATCAATAACGGCTGATTTCCACCGGCAGCTTGCGATAGCCATGGACGAAGCACGCCGCGACGCGCACCGGATCGCCGACGACGTTCACGCGCATCCGCCGCTTGGCCATTTCCTCGAGCAGAATGCCGATCTGCAGCTCGGCCAGACGGGCGCCGACGCAGCGGTGGATGCCATGGCCAAAGGCCAGATGGCGGCGCGCATTGGGTCGATCCACCACAATCCGGTCGGCATCGTCGCCGAACACGCTTTCATCGCGGTTGGCCGAAAGATACCACAACGCCACCTTCTCGCCTGCCTTGATGGTGACGCCGTCAACCTCGGTATCGGCGGTTGCGGTGCGGCGCATATGGGCAAGCGGCGTCTGCCAGCGAATGATTTCCTGCACCGCATTGGTGATCAACGACGGGTCGGCTTCGAGCTTGGCGCGCTCGTCCGGAAACAGATCAAGCCCATAGGCCGCCGCCGACATCGAATTGCGCGTCGTGTCGTTACCGCCGACGATCAACAGGATGAGATTGCCCAGAAATTCGTGCTGATCCATTTCGCTCATCGCGTCGGAGTGGATCATCATCGAGATAAGATCGGGGGTAGGCTCCTTGCCGACCTTCTGGTTCCACAAATTGGTGAAATAGGCGGCGCATTCATACATGTGCTGCAACCGCTCGGCGCGCAGCTGCTCATTTTTGACGATTTCGATATCGCCCGCCCAATCCGACCAGAAGGTCAGCTTGCGACGCTCTTCCCAAGGGAAGTCGAACAAAATGGCCAGCATTTGCGTGGTCAGCTCAATGGAGACGGTGTCGACCCAGTCAAAGGTCTTGCCCCATTCCAGCCCGTCGAGAATCTCGGCGGTGCGGCGGCGAATATCGGTCGACATGCGCACCATTTCCGACGGGGTGAAGGCGGGCGCCACGGTGCGGCGCTGGCCGGTGTGCTTTGGCCGGTCCATCGCGATGAACATCGGCATTTTCACATCGCCCCGCGATTCGTCAAAATCGGCAATGGTGATGCCACCCGCTTCGGACGAAAAAAGATCGGGCAGCGATTCGATATGGACGATCGGTTTATAGGTGCTGACCGACCAATAAGGCCCGAAATCGCTGTGCTCGACCTTGTGGATCGGCGCCTTGGCGCGCAGTTCGCGGAACGGCCCCTGCCAGCGGTCCTCGGCGTAAAGTTCAGGGCGGCTGACGTCGAACGGGTCAATCGCCGCCGCAGGCTGAGCGGTGCTGGTGGTTTCCTGCGCAAGGGTTGCCATGGTGCCTCTCCTTCTTTGGTGGCAAGGAAGCACTAACTTACACTTGTGTCAATAGCGTTTCAGCCCTTGCCGCGCTTGGGGCCGGCGCCGGATTTCAATACCCCGCGCCTGAAGGCGCGCGCGCTGATGACGATGGTAATGCCAACCCATAGGGCCTGCCAGGGCAGGGCAAGCATATGCGGCCACAGCTCCGCCGAATTGGCGGCGCGCGCGGCCATGGCGAACGGCGAACTCAGCGGGAAAATCTCGGCAACGCGCGCCAGCGTCGATCCCGGCTGCGACGCGGCCGCCGATGACAGCCCGAACATCGTCATCTGAACCACGGTGATGGGCAGCGACAGCATCTGGATTTCGCGCATCGTCTGCGCCTGCGCGCCTACCCCCAGAAACACTGCGCCCAGCAGCATATAGGCCATGGTGAAATAGGCGCAGAACAGGAACACAAAGGCTGGCACGCCAACGGCCGGCCCCACCTGGGCAAAGGCGTGCCCGGCATCGCCTGGCAGATGCGAGATCAGCTGGCTGGCGAGCGTGCCCCAAAAGCTGACGAACAAGGCGGCGACGCCGAACATGCCGATCAGCTTGCCCAGAAAGACCGCCTCCAGCGGCACCGCGGCGGCCAGCACCTCAATCACCTTGTTGCTGCGTTCCTCCGCCATAGTGCCGACCGCCTGGCCCGACAGGAACAGGGTGAGGAAGAAAATCCCGAACACGGCGAAGAAAGCTGCCTGACCATGGCCGCTTTTGGTGACCTTGGTTTGCGCAAAAGGTGCCTTGTCGGGGTGGCTGAGCGTGGTGGTGGCGCCGCTTGCCCGGTCGCGCAGCACGGTTTCGGCGAGCGTCGCGAGATAATCGGCGGTGCGGCGCCCCTGCGCGCCATAGCGGATATGGGGCGCGGCAAGCGGGCCAAAAAGCACCGATGAGGTTTCCACATCATGCGCTTCCATGGCGTCACGCGCCTGGGCGGCAAGATCGGCCCTGGGGGCAATGATGTCGAGCGCGGGCGGTGCGTCGCCGGGGCGGAAAATGGTGCGCAGGCGCGTATCGGCCGCGATCAGCGCGGGCTTGTCCGCCTCGCTGGCGATGGCGACGATGCGGACCTTGTCCTCGACATTGCCGCGTGCCAGCGTCGACCCGCCAAAGGCGCCGACCACGCCAAAGCCGATCATGAACAGCGGCGACAGAAGGAACAGCAGGAACAGCGGGGTGAACACCGTCGCGATGAAGTCGCGGCGCGCGATGGTCAGCGTCTGGCGGAGCAGGCGATTGCGGATCATAGCGAGGCCTCCTCCAGCGCCTTGCGGCCAACAATGTTGACGAAAGCATCGTGTAGCCCGGGTCGCTCGATCGACAGGCCGGCAATGCCATGCCCCGTCTCGATCAGCCGCACCAGCAACGGCTCGATGCCGTCATTGGGCAGCGTGAAGCGCCAGCCCGCCCCCTCTGCCACGGCATCGCCGGGCAGCAGCGCATG
>CANJKQ010000234.1 GCA_947474905.1 Pseudomonadota bacterium
ACAGAGCGTAGAGTTCGTCTTTGCGCGCAGTGAGTGCGTCGGCCAGCGCCCGCAGCATCTTGCCGCGTTGCTGGAAGGTCATCGCCCTGAGTGCAGGTCCACCCACCTTGCGGGCATGATTGACCATCTCGTCGGGGTCGGCTTTGCCTGGCATGACGGCGACAACCGAGCCGTCGATGGCCGAGACGAGTTCGGCCTCGGTTCCAGGTGCAGACCAGCGGTCAGCAGAATAGCTGCGGAGGGGAAGTACTTGAGTCATGGCTGGTCCTTGGCGAAAAAAGCGGGAAAGGGATCAAGCGCGGGGTCGGGAGAACCGGAGAACCGCCTCACGGTATTCAGCTGTGGAGCCAAGCAAGGCTTGAGTGTCCCGTTCAGCGTCGAGAGCCGCATCGAGGTCTCCCAAGGGATTGGCACGCAGTTGCCGCTTGACCGCCGCAACAGCGGGGGGGGATTTAGCTGCGATTTCCCGGGCAATTGTAGTGACGGCCCCGGAAAGGTCGTCGTCTTCGACCACGCGGCTAACTAGTCCTATCGCCATTGCCTCGTCAGCGAGCACGGGTCGCGCAGTAAGGGCCAGGTCCATAGACAGCGCTGGACCGACCAATCGTGGAAGATGCCAGCTCGCGCCGCTGTCAGGTCCAAGTCCGACGTTCACAAAACCGAACTGGAACTTCGCTGACCGCGCCGCGACGACGATGTCGCAGGCGATTGCCAGAGCGGCACCGGCACCGAACGCTACGCCGTTTACCGCTGCGATGACCGGCATTGGCAATTGCGCGAGCCGGCGCACCAGGGCGTTGTAATTGTTCTCCAGGGACGCCCGCAGGTCGGGAACATTTCCTTCGGAGAAGGTGGCGGCCCGCTCGCCCAGGTCCTGGCCGGAACTGAATGCACGGCCAGATCCGGTCAAGATCACCGCCCGCACCGACGCGTCGTTCTCGACCGCCGTCAGCGCTAAGCGCAGGTCCGCATGCATATCCTCGTCAAAGGCGTTCATTCGCGCCTCACGCACCAGCGCTATGGTCGCTACGTCCTCTTCGATGGATAACCGAACACGCGCGACTTCAGTGGGTGCTCCGTCAGCCACGGGTGAACTCGATTGCCCCATTCGGAAGAAGATAGAGCACGATTGCCTTGCCCCCGGTCACGGTCGGCTTGTGGGCCGAACCTGGACCATAAACCTTCCATCCAGCTCCGCGCCCGTCGAACTCGGCGGCGGCATCGATCGGCATGACCAGGTCGATTTCGCCATTGGGGTGGGAATGGTGCGGTCCGACCACATCGTCCATCTCGACCACGTCGACCGACATGCCGTGTGTGGTTTCGCCTTCCTTGACCGGGCGACCGAACTTGATCCCGCCGGCTTCGCGGGCACACAACCAACCCTCAGCGATGCCGCGATGGCACATCGCCGTCGCCACGCCGAACCATGCGCTTTCGGCGCCGAACCCCTCGTTGAGGCGGTCCTCCAGCGCCGGCCCAGGAACCTGACCGCCGATGGCGGCAGTGACGACGGCGATATGGTCGACAAATTCGGCAGGGGTCTGCGGACGCTCGCTCATTTTCCAGTCTCCGTAAAATTCAGACGGCCGCCGTTGGAGCGGGAATCCACTCCTTGAGCTGACGCTCAGCATTGGCGATCTCCGCCGGATCGACCTTCACGCCCAGTTCCACCAGGCGGCGCCCATGCGAATAGTCGCGCGCGTTGTTGACGCAGTCGAGCGCCATCACCCGCCCTTCGGCGTCAAGATAGACCACCGAGAACTTGCGGCTCGCCGGCTCGCCACGGGTCACCGCATGGGCATGACCGGCGGAGAGGCCAACGGTTTGCAGCTTGAGGTCGTACTGGTTGGACCAGAACCACGGTGTGGCGCCATATTCCGCCGCTTCACCGCAGATCGACTTGGCCACCACGGTTGCCATGTCGTTGGCGTTCTGGACCGATTCCAGCCGGATCACGGCGCCGTCGGCAAAACGGTTGGCATGGGCGGCACAGTCACCAATGGCGAATACGTCGGGCAGGCTCGTGCGGCACTGGCCGTCCACGGCCACCCCGTTGCCGCACTCCGCCCCGGCCGCAGCCAGCGGTTCGATGCATGGAGCGATGCCGATGCCGACAATCACCATCTGGGCGGGCAGGATCGTCCCGTCGCCCAGGCGAACGCCGCTCACCCGGCCCTCGCCCACGAGGCTGTCGATTTGCTGGCCGATGCGCAGGTCCACCCCGTGGGCGCGGTGGTCGGCTTCGTAAAAGTCGGAAAGATCCTTGCCCGCGACCCGCGCGAGCACCCGCGGCAGAGCCTCGAGCAGGACGACCTGCTTGCCAAGCTTGGCCAGCACGGCGGCTGCTTCGAGACCGATGTAGCCGCCGCCGATGATCACGACGTTTTCGGCGGCGCCGAGTTCAGCCATGATCGCATCGACGTCCTCGCGGTCGCGCACAGCGTGAACCCCGAGCAGGTCGCCGCCCGCCAACGGCAGGGTACGCGGATCGCCGCCCGCGGCCCAGATCAGCTTGCCGTAGCTAATTGTCGCGCCATCCGCACACGTGATCTCGTGCGCGGCCGGATCGACCGCGACCACGGTGCGGCCGAGCAGCAGGTCGATCTGCTTGTCCTGCCAGTATTGCGCCGGGCGAATATACAGCCGCTCGAAAGGGCGTTCCTGCGCCAGGTACTCCTTGGACAGCGGCGGTCGCTCGTAGGGCATCTCGGTTTCGCGGCCGATAATTGCGATCGTTCCCTCATAACCCGCGCCGCGCAGCGCGATCGCGGCCTGCGCACCGCCGTGCCCGCCACCGACGATGACAACGTCGAATGCTTGCTGGCCACCCATTACTCGCTCCTCAACTGGAAACGCTGGATCTTGCCCGTCGCCGTCTTGGGAAGCTCGCCAACGAAAGTGATCCAGCGCGGATATTTGAAGGGCGCCAGGTGATCCTTCACGTAGGCCTTCAGGCGATCCGCCAGGGCGTCGTCAGCGACGACGCCGTTGTGAACGACCACATAGGCGTGCGGCTTGACCAAGGCATCGGCATCCTCGGCCCCAACGACGGCCGCTTCGAGAACTTCCGGATGGCTGGCCAGGGCCTCTTCCACCTCTATGGGCGAAACGTAGATTCCGCCGACCTTGAGCATGTCGTCCGCGCGGCCGGCGTAGGTAAGCCAGCCCTGCTCATCCATGACGTACTTGTCGCCGCTGACCGTCCACTCGCCCTGGAACGATACGACCGACTTCTCCCGATTGCGCCAATATCCGATCGCCGTTGTCGGACCGCAGATCTGCAGATTGCCGATTTCGCCAGGGGCCGCTTCGTCGCCAAGGTCGTTTATGAGACGTACCTTGTAGCCATCCACCACGCGGCCAGTGCACCCGAATCGAACTTCACCCGGGCGCTGGGAGATGAAGATGTGGAGCATCTCGGTCGAGCCAAGTCCGTCCAGCACATCGGCCCCAAAGCGTTCGCGGAAGTCCCTGGCGATATGGGCGGGCAGGGCTTCGCCGGCAGAAGTCGCCATGCGCAAAGCCGGTGCTTCCTCCTGCGAGGGGCAGGACGGATGCGCGAGCCACCCGGCGAGAAACGTCGGGACCGCACCTAGGACCGAAACCTTGTGCTCGCTCACCAATCGACTGATCGGCTCGGGGGTTGCCCGACCGTTGTAGAGGACCACCGTCGCACCCGCCGCATAGGGGAAGGTGAGCGCGTTA
>CANJKQ010000235.1 GCA_947474905.1 Pseudomonadota bacterium
AGGCATTTGGGCTCAACCGGGTCGGTCGCGGTCGAAACGGGTGCCAAAGCGAGCAAGTCGCCCAGGCGCGCGGTGGCATCATCGATCGCGGCATCCCGGGCCGCCGAGCGCGCGAAGGTTGCAAGCATTACCGTCGCTACAGTTGCGGCGAGCAGCGCACTGGCAACCAGCGGGGCAGCGCCGCGTCCGAGCAGCACGATCAATGCCGCAGCAAGGCCGGTCGAAACGGTCGGAATCCCGACAAGCAGCGCTTCCGCGCGAATGAGGCGCAATCGGGCGCTCTCCAGTCGTCGCGATTGATCCTCGATCTGAGCAGTGACGCGACCCGCGACGCCGTAAGCGATGATTTCGGCCCGCGCGGCGGCATGATCGAGAATCATCCGCCGCAGCTTCTCGGTCTCCTCCGCGACCGATATTGCGGGGCCGCGCATGAGCGGGGCGCGCCAGTGCCGGATGACGACCCAAGTCACGCCGATCGTCGCCGCCGCGCCAGCGGCAGCCGACGCCCCGGCGAGCCCGGCGAGCACGACACCAAGCGCCATCGTCAGCAAAGCGGCAGGCAGCGCGGGCCGACGGACGACCAAATCCTCCAGCACGGCAATGTCGGTCATCAGCCGACTGCTCGCCTCTCCGGTGGAAAGATCGGGAGCGGTCCGCGTATCTGCCCCGGCGAGCCGCGCGAAAAGCCTGGCGCGCATCGCCGCGAGCGCGGTCAGGGCGGCATCGTGCGACCATAATCGCTCGCCATAGCGGCTCGCCGTGCGGATGATGGCAAAGCCGCGAATTGCTGCGCTCGGCAACAGGTAATTGAATGTCGCCGCAGCGCCGGCCGCCCCGGCAATCGCCGCGGCGGTCAGGAACCATCCGGACAGCGCGAGCAGCAGCAGCCCCGACATGCCCGCCAAAAGCGCGGCAATGAATGCGCGAACGACCATGCGTCGCGCCCCCGTTGCAAGCCTGAGGGGCGGTCCACCTCTCACAGCGTCACCAGCCGATCGGCGATCGCGAAAAACCGGTCATCGTGCGTCGCGACAACGACCGTCCGCCGTCGCGCTTCGGCGTGGAGCAGCGCGACGATCGATGCGGCGCTCCCGGCATCAAGATCGGCGGTCGGCTCGTCGCACAGCATCAGGGGCCGGTCGGCGATGAGCGCACGCGCGAGCCCGATGCGCCGCCGTTCTCCGCCGGACAGCCAGGCGGCGTGGTGGTCGACGGGCGTGTCGAGGCCCTGCGGTCGTGCCGCGACCAGCGGAGCGAGACCCACAGCTTCGACGATCGCAGCGATTTCGCTTAGCGATGCGGCGGGGCGGCCGAGACGAAGATTGTCGAGCAGGGTCCCCGGCAGGAGCAGCGGCGCTTGCGCAGCCCAGGCAATGGCATCAGCGGGGGCCGTCTCGATCTCCCCCCCGGCTGGCACGCATTGCCCGGCGATTGCCGACAACAGACTGGTCTTGCCGCTGCCGGTGGCACCGCTGATGACGATGAGGCACGGGCCGTCGATGTCGAGCGATACCGGCCCGATGCTCAGGCCCGGCCAACTGATCACGACATTGCGGAGCGTGGTGCGGCGGCCGACGGTAGGCGCCGGTGGCTTTTCGGGCAGAGTGCTTATGGCGCGCTCGGCGGCATCGCCAAGCTGCCGCTCGTGATAGGCAGCCGCCAATCGGCGCATCGGCAGATAGAATTCGGGCGCAATCGCCAAGACGAAGAATGCTTGGCGCAGCGTCAGCGTCTCGGGCGCGGGAAAAGGGAGCAGGCCTAGCAGGCTGAAACCGCAATAGACCGCGACAAGCGCGACGCTGAGCGCGGCGAAAAACTCGAGCACCGCGCTCGACAAGAAGGCCGCACGCAGCACGACGAGTGTTCGGCGCGCCACGTCATCGGCAGCGGCGGACGCCTGCCGCGCGATCCGCTCGCCCGCGGCAAAGTGGCGGATGATCGGCAAATGCCGGACCCTGTCGACATAAAGATCGGACAGCGCCGCAATTGCCTCGATCTGGCGGTCCGATGCCTGCTGCGCGGCGGTCCCTGCCAGCACCATGCCGATCGCGAACGGCACCAGCGTCGCGAGCAGAATGAGCGCGGTCACCCAGCTTGCCGTGGCGACAAGCGCCACCACCGCCAGCGGCGCGGCAGCCGCGGCGCGCCTTAAGGGATCGAACCGAGCAACGCGCGCCTCGATGGCACCGACATGATCGATGAGTACGGTCGCCGTCGTGCCGCTTCCGATCACGGTCGATCCGAAAAGCCTGGCATACAAAGCGACTCGCCAACCCCGCGCCACTCCCACGGCCGCATGTGCTGCCGAGACCTGTGCGGCGAGCTGAAGCCCGAAGCGAAGCAGCGCGCCAAGGACGATCAGCATGGCGGTCGTCGGCGAGACGAGGGTCATGGCCGCAAGGCGAGCAACCCCGTCGGCAATTCCCCAGGCGAAGAGTGCAGCGCCTGCAACCTCACATAACCAAAACAAACTTGCCATCATCGCCGCCAAGGGATATTAGCAATACCTAATATTGCAAGGGGCGTTGGCGGTTGCATCTCGCTGCGCCTCTACCACGGTTGCCTGCTCCTGGGAGGTTGTCGGCATGGATATGGCGGTTGTCGAGCTTTCGCGGCTGCAGTTTGCGTTGACGGCGATGTATCATTTCCTGTTCGTGCCGCTGACGCTGGGTCTCTCGTTCATTTTGGTCATCATGGAAACCGTCTATGTGATGACCGATCGCCCGATCTGGCGCGACATCACGCGCTTCTGGTCAAAGCTGTTCGGGATCAACTTCGTGCTTGGCGTCGCGACCGGCCTCACCATGGAGTTCGAGTTCGGCACCAACTGGTCCTATTACTCGCACTATGTCGGAGACATTTTCGGTGCGCCGCTGGCCATCGAAGGGTTGATGGCGTTCTTCCTCGAAGCGACCTTCGTCGGGCTCATGTTCTTCGGCTGGGACCGGCTGACCAAGCGGCAGCATCTGTTCACCACCTTCATGGTCGCGCTCGGTTCCAATCTGTCGGCGCTGTGGATTCTGGTCGCCAACGGCTGGATGCAGCATCCCGCCGGCGCCGCCTTCAACCCGATCACGATGCGCATGGAGGTGACCAACTTCTATGACGTAATCTTCAACCCGGTCGCGCAGGCCAAGTTCGTCCACACCGTCAGCGCCGGCTACGTGACGGCGAGCGTCTTCGTGCTCGGCGTGTCCGCCTGGTATCTGCTCAAGGGGCGGCATCTCGAGCTCGCCAAGCGCAGCTTCGCGGTTGCCGCCGCGTTTGGTCTTGCCTCGGCGCTGTCGGTCGTCGTGCTGGGCGACGAGAGCGGCTACACGCTCACCGACAACCAGAAGATGAAGCTCGCGGCGATCGAGGCGGAATGGCATACCGAGCCGGCACCCGCCGGCATCGCGGTGTTCGGCCTGCCGTCGACGACCGGGCGGGAAACGCTCTATGAAGTGAAAATCCCTTATGTCCTCGGGCTGATCGGCACGCGCAGCCTGACGGGCCAGGTCGAGGGCATTTTCCCGCTCGTCGCGCGTGCCAAGCTGCGTATCCAGAACGGGCTAACTGCCTATGACGCGGTCGAGAAGCTCAAGGCGAACCCGAAGGACGTGGCTGCGCGCGCGCAGTTCGAGACCGCCAGGGACGATCTCGGCTATGCGATGTTGCTCAAGCGGTACGTCGCAGACCCCCGGCGGGC
>CANJKQ010000236.1 GCA_947474905.1 Pseudomonadota bacterium
TATCCGCAACCTGATGAGCCGCGCCGCGCTCGACCATCTCCAGGTCGCCGTTCATGCGATCGGCGACAAGGCCAATGCGCAAGTACTGAGCGCGATCGAGTCGATGACTGACACCTATACCGGCGACCGGCGCTGGCGCATCGAACACGCCCAGATCGTCGACCCCGCCGATCTGCCGCGTTTCGGCCAGCATGGCATCATCGCCTCGATGCAGCCGGTGCACGAAACCAGCGACCGGCAAATGGCGGAAGCGCGGCTGGGCGCCGCCCGGCTGACCGGCGCTTATGCCTGGGCATCGATGCTGAAAGTCGGCGCGCATCTGGCGTTCGGCACCGATTACCCGGTTGAAAGCCCCAATCCGTTCATGGGCTGGGCGGCGGGCTTTACCCGGCAAGGCCCCGATGGCGAGCCGCCAAGCGGCTGGCAACCGCAGGAAAAGCTCGGCTTTTTTCAGGCCTGGTACGCCTACACCCAGGGTGCTGCTTATGCCGGTTTCGCCGAAGACAAGTTCGGCCATCTGGGCATCGGCCAACGCGCCGACTTCATCATCGTCGACCGCGACCCGACGCAAGTGACACCGGAAGACCTGCGCAAGACGCAAGTGCTGGAAACCTGGGTCGGCGGCGAGCAGGTGTGGGTGCGGAAGTAAAAATCGGCTGTCCCGGTTGCGGTTTAAATTGAGAGATGTTGGAATTAAACGTGCCTTCAACCGAGCTACGCGACTTTCCTTATCTCATCCATACCAACCGAGAGCTGGGCTTGATGCTGTCCGGTCGCAAACCAATGGCGTCTTTTGCGGATGTCAAGGGCAGATTTCCTGAGTGTGTTATTCGATATTTGCGACTCTTCGATCGACATGTAGCAGTTGGGCGTTTGGCTCGATTGGATCGTTATTCTTCCAGGAACGATTCAAGAGGAACGTACACATTACATCGCATAATGTTTGCTTTGCCGGGTGAAGAATGGCGGATGCACGCCCTGATAGACTTATGGGAAAATAATGGTCCCTGGACGGTTCAATCCGAGCGTCGCGAGGGGGAACTTTTAGGGTATGAGGATTGGATGAACGACTATTGGATTAGCCACCTCAGCAAATAGGCTAAACTTTTCCTTTTCATCCTACCATAATCCTCCATCAGTCCGCGAACAACAGCACCGGCGTCTCGATCAGCTTCTTCACCGCCTGGACATAGCTCGCCGCGTCCCAGCCATCGACGACACGGTGGTCGCAGCTGATCGAGAGGTTCATCAGCTTCGCCCGCACAATGTCATCGCCCTGGAACACGGGCCGCTCGACGATCTTGTTGGGGCCGATGATCGCGACTTCGGGCCGGTTGATGACGGGCGTCGTCGCGATGCCGCCCAATGGCCCCAGCGAGGTCACCGTGATGGTCGAGCCCGAAAGCTCTTCGCTCTTCGCCTTGCCGGTGCGCGCGGCTTCCGCCAGCCGACCGATTTCGCTCGCCAGCTGCCAGACATTCTTGTCCTGCGCGTCGCGGATGACCGGCACCATAAGGCCCGCATCGGTCTGCGTCGCCATGCCCATATGGACGCGGCCATGGCGCGTCACCACGCCCGCCTCGTCATCATAGCGAGCGTTGAGCATCGGGAAGTCGGGCAACGTCCGGCAGATCGCGACGATCAGGAAGGGGAGCATGGTGAGCTTGGGGCGGTTGCCACGCGCGCCGTTCAGGTCGGCGCGGACGCGCTCCAGCTCGGTCACATCGATCTCGTCGACATAAGTGAAATGCGGGATGTGGCGCTTGGCCGCCTGCATATTCTCGGCAATGCGGCGGCGCATGCCGATCACCTTCACCGCCTCGTCGTCGCGCGCGCGGCTGGCATGGGGCGCGTGATAGCCCTGGCCGGATTGGTAACGGAGATAGGCGTCAAGGTCCGAATGCCGGATGCGATCACCCTCGGCGATTTTCACCTGCGCCAGGTCGATGCCCAGGTCGCGCGCCCGCGCGCGAACGGCGGGGGAGGCGAGGATGGGTTTTTGCCCGCCGCTACCGTTCGGGCTGAGCTTGTCGAAGCCCTGTTCTTCTATCGGTGCTGGCGCTGAGGACGGCGCTTCGACAGGCTCAGCGCGAACGGGGGTTGGTTCATTGCCTGAGCCATCCGCCGCCTCACCCTCGGCCACCTCGGCCACCTCGGCCCCCTCAGCCGCCGCTTCCCCCTCGGTCTCGATCACCACCAGCGCCGAGCCGATCGGCACCATGTCGCCAACCTCGCCCGCCAGTTCGAGCACAACGCCCGACACCGGGCTTTCCATCTCGACCGTCGCCTTGTCGGTCATCATGTCGGCGATTTGCTGGTCTTCCTCGACCCGGTCACCGACCTTGATGTGCCATGCGACGATTTCGGCTTCGGAAATGCCTTCGCCGATATCGGGGAGCCGGAAGGTAAAGCGCGCCATACCCAGTCAGTCCTTCAAAATCTTCTTGAGCGCCATGCCGATGCGCACCGGTCCGGGGAAATAGGCCCATTCCAGGCTGTGCGGATAGGGCGTGTCAAAGCCGGTGACGCGCTCGACCGGCGCTTCGAGGTGGTAGAAACAGCGTTCCTGCACCAGTGCCGAGAGTTCCGCGCCAAAGCCCGAGGTGCGCGTTGCCTCATGCACGATCAGGCACCGCCCGGTTTTGCTGACCGAGGCCTCGATCGTCGCGATGTCGAGCGGCACGAGCGTCCGCAGGTCGATGATCTCGGCATCGACGCCTTGCTCTTCGACGACGCCCGCGCAGACATGCACCATCGTGCCATAGGCCAGAATGGTCACCGCCTCGCCGCTGCGCACCACCCGCGCCTTGCCGAGCGGGACGGTATAGTATCCGTCGGGCACCTCGGCATCGGGGTGCTGCGACCAGTTTTTCGACGGCCGGTCCCAATGGCCGTCGAACGGGCCGTTATAGATGCGCTTGGGCTCGAAGAAGATGACCGGGTCATTATCCTCGATCGCCGCGATCAACAGCCCCTTGGCGTCATAGGGGGTTGAGGGGATGACGGTCTTGACGCCCGAGACGTGCGTGAAAATCCCCTCGGGCGACTGGCTGTGCGTCTGCCCGCCGAAAATGCCGCCGCCAAAGGGCGAGCGCACGGTTAGCGGCGCGGTGAATTCGCCATCGGAGCGGTACCGCAGCCGCGCCGCTTCGCTGACCAGCTGGTCGAGCGCGGGGTAGATATAATCGGCGAACTGGATTTCGGGGACGGGGCGCAGCCCATAAGCGCCCATGCCGACCGCGACGCCGATAATGCCGCATTCGGTGATCGGCGTGTCGAACACGCGCGTCTTGCCATATTTCTTCTGCAGGCCAGCGGTCGCGCGGAACACGCCGCCGAAATAGCCGACATCCTCGCCCAGCACGACGACATCGGGATCGCGATCCATCATCACGTCAAGCGCGGCGTTGATCGCCTGGATCATCGTCATGCGGGTGGTGGCTGGGGTGGGGGATTGGGTCATGGTGTCTGGCGCTTCAGTCAAAATCCGTCATCCCAGCGCAAGCTGGGATCTCCCGTTGTCGCGCGTGCGCCTGCCGCAAGCGACCCCAGCTTGCGCTGGGGTGACGAACCATGATCTCACTTGCGCGCCCATGGCCGCCCGCTTTCCTCTTCCTCGGCCAGCATCTGCGCCTGTTGTTCGCGCAAATGCCAGGGCATGTCCTCAAACACTCCCTCAAACA
>CANJKQ010000237.1 GCA_947474905.1 Pseudomonadota bacterium
GATCAAGACGCAATTATCGAGCGAATTGAAGCAGTCAGGCCAGATGGCCTTCAAGCAGTGTTCGACTTTCCACGAGGAGCCTCAGCGGAAAGCCGACAGCAAACATGGCAATTTCCAGCCCAAGTGTTTTTTCCTCGTGAAGGCCCCGCAAAATTACTCAACGCGTCAGAGTTAGGAAGGCGCGTCAATGAGTGGTTGAGCCGTTATAAGATGACCCGCGAAGCATGCGGCCATTGGTTCTTCACCTGGAATGCTTTTCGCGTCGAGTGTGATCCGCAGACCGTCATCGACACGGTTCGGGTATTTGATCCTGAACTGCCCGAGTTGCGAGAAGCAGCTCTATATCAGGATGCATACGCGGCCGCACCTGCTCCGCTGACAAAAAAACCTGCCACTTCAACAGTCTCCACTTTCGCAGCGACGTTGGCGATCGATCCCCAAGCCGTGCAGCGAAACCGCGCCCAAGCCGACGTCGTTGTTGGTGAAATTTCTCGCCAGCCGATCACGTTAGAAGCCGCGCTCGCCGCACATGCCAAAGACGCTGTATCTGGAACAATTGAAGTGAGCATTGATGCGGATGGGTCGGGTAAATGGACCCAACTAACAAAGGTTACAAAAACGCAGACGAAAAAGGCCGACGGGACCATTGAGAGCGAAACTACAACCCAAACATTGCGGCGCCGTTTGATTGAGCCTAAGTCTTAAAGACGCGAATTGAGCGCCCCCTAAGCCGCTACCTCCCCTTTCGTCACCTCGCGCAGATAAGGCGCCACCAGGTCCCGCTCGCGATACCAGGCTTGCCGTTCCACCGGCAGCGTGTCGAAATTGCCGATCACGCGGCGGCAGTCCGGGCTGCGGCACTGGCAGATCATGTGCCAGTTGCCGTCGGCAAGCGTAGTGGAATAGTCCCAGGTGATTTCCTCGCCGACCGCGATGTCGCGCACCGCGATCAGCGCGACGCCGTCCTCGCCATAACGCACACCGGCATTGGGCGCGCAGCTATGGTTGATGAGGTCGTCGATCCGCCCCGATGGCCCCAGATATTCATCAGGCGCCACTTGCACATAATGGTCGCGCGGGCCGGTCATGTCGGCGGGCAGGCGATCGGCGCGGACGAGCTTGCCGGTGAATTTATAGATGCGCTCTCCGGCCGCGAACGGCACGGCGGCGAATACCGCACGGCCGAGATGCGTCTCCCCCACCCGGAACAGCCGCGCGGCTGGCTGCGTGCCCCGCGCCAGTCGCCACGGGTTGATCGTCAGCACGCCGACCATGAACCAGACGCTGGCATGGCACGCCAGCTCGACGAAAATATAGGCGAAACCGCCCGCGCTGAAATGCTCCGCGCGCGCCGCGACCAGCAGCGTCGCCATGTCGCCCACCGACCACAGCCCCCAGGCGGGCGAGGCCTCATGCTCGCGATCGGCCTGCACGCTTTGCCAGGTCGGCCAGAAGCTGACCGGCACCATCGCGACGACGAGCATATGCGCCCAAAACGCTTCCTTGAAGGCCAGCCACAGCAGCAGCGAGACGAGGCACGCCGCCATGCACACGCCCTCGCTCAGCGTCGGCGCGCTCCACGCCGAACGCCGCCAGATGGCGAGCGTGATGGCGATGCAGGCGAGCGCAGAGACCAGGAAAACCCAGCTTTGCGGCGCCTGCGGGTTGACCGCGGCATAGGTGACTGCCTCCACCGCCGTCGCGGTCGACCAGATCATCCATGACGCGCGATTGGGGCGCACCAGCTCCCGCCTGATGCCGACCAGATAGACCGCATAACCGGCAAAGCTCGCCGCGATGGCGAGGATGAACCAGGGGCTTATCGGCATCGCACGCAACATGGTTAATGCGGGGATAACCGATGGCGCGACTCGCGTCCACAAAAAACCAAGGAGTCACCGCGAGTCGCGGGTTATGGTCCAACGTCATTGCGAGCGAAGCGAAGCAATCCAGCGCGCCCGTTGGGCTGGATTGCTTCGTCGCTGACGCTCCTCGGAATGACGAAGCGAGCGACATGGACGGGACGCCCGTTGTCGTTAGCAACTTAATTTGCCGATTGCTGGCCCCGCGACTTGATCCCCGCCCCCATCCGCGCTTTGCTGTCGTTCAAGGGGAATCACCCCGGCGCCGCCCCATCAGCGGCCCCGTAAATTTGGGAGCAGGACCAATGGAACGCACTTTTTCCATGCTGATCGACGGCAAGGCCGATGCCGGCGCCGCGAGCTTTGACGTCATCAACCCCGCGACCGGCGAGGTGCTGGCACGCTGCCCCAAGGCCGACGAGGCGACCGTCAACCGCGCCGTCGCCGCCGCCAAGGCCGCTTTCCCCGCCTGGGCCGCCAAATCGCAGGACGAGCGTGCCGCCCTCGTTAGCCAGCTCGCCGATGCGGTCGGCGCGCGCCAGGGCGAATTCGCCAGCCTGCTCACCGCCGAACAGGGCAAGCCGACGCAGCAGGCCGCGATCGAGATGATGGGCTGCATCTACACGCTCAAGACCTTTGCGGGCATGCGCGTGACCGACAAGACCTATCGCGAAAAGGGCAGTTCGAAAATTTTCGAACATCGCACGCCGCTGGGCGTGGTCGCGGCGATCACGCCGTGGAATTTCCCGGTGCTGATGCTGATGAACAAGCTCGCCCCCGCGCTGGTCGCCGGCAACACGCTGGTCGCCAAGCCCGCGCCGACCACGCCGCTCACCAGCCTGTTGTTCGGCGAACTCTGTGCGGAGATCCTGCCGCCCGGCGTCGTCAACATCATCTGCGATGAGAATGATCTGGGCCATGTGCTGACCGGCCATCCCGATGTCGCCAAGGTTGCCTTCACCGGATCGACCGCGACGGGCAAGAAAGTCATGGCCTCGGCCGCCGAGCAGGTGAAACGCGTGACGCTGGAGCTGGGCGGCAACGACGCCGCGATCGTGCTCGACGATGTCGACCCGGTCAAAGCCGCGCGCAAGATTTATGGCGGCGCGATGGCGAATGCCGGCCAAGTGTGCGTCGCGATCAAGCGCGCTTATGTGCCCGAAGCGATTTACGATCCGTTCTGCGACGAGCTCGCCCGCCTCGCCAGCGAAGCGGTGGTCGATGACGGTTCCAAACAGGGCACGACCATCGGCCCCGTCCAGAACAAGAAGCAATATGATCGCGTCGTCGAGCTGATCGAGGATGCCAAGCAGCACGGCACCGTCATCGCCGGCGGCGAGCCGCTTGACCGGCCCGGCTATTTCATCCCGCCGACCATCGTCCGCGACCTGCCCGAAGAGGCGCGACTGGTGCAGGAGGAACAGTTCGGCCCCGTCCTGCCCGTGCTGAAGTACAGCGACCTTGACGAGGTGATCGAGCGCGCCAACGACAGCGACCTCGGCCTGGGCGGCTCGGTCTGGGGCAAGGATGTCGAGCGCGCGATCGACGTGGCGCGGCGCATCGACAGCGGCACGGTATGGGTCAACCAATATCTCGCGATCGACCCCAACATCCCCTTCCGCGGCGCCAAGCAATCGGGCCTGGGCGGCGAATTGGGGCCGGACGCGCTCAACGAATTCACCCAGCCGCACATCATCAACGCGGTGGCGCTGGAAGAGGCGTAAGGCGGCGCGCCCCACGCCTGTTCAGGGCGGCAGGCATGGGCGCGGCGCGTTTGGCCGTCGCTTACCCGCGTTCAGCGACGCGGACGGTCGTCGTCC
>CANJKQ010000238.1 GCA_947474905.1 Pseudomonadota bacterium
ATGTCCGCGATGCCGAACAGGGGCCGATTCTGGTCCATGTCGTCACGCAAAAGGGCAAGGGCTATGGCCCAGCCGAGGCAGCGGCCGACAAATATCACGGCGTCCAGAAATTCGACGTCATCACCGGCGCGCAGGTCAAGGCGCCCCCTGGGCCGCCCGCTTACCAGAATGTCTTTGGCGAAACGCTGGCGAAGCTCGCCAACACGGATCCGCGCATCGTCGCGATCACGGCGGCAATGCCATCGGGCACCGGCGTCGATAAATTCGCCAAGGCGCACCCGGATCGCAGCTTCGACGTCGGCATTGCCGAGCAGCACGCGGTCACCTTTGCAGCCGGGCTGGCCGCGCAGGGGATGCGGCCGTTCTGCGCGATTTATTCGACCTTCCTGCAGCGCGCCTATGACCAGGTGGTGCATGATGTGTGCATCCAGAACCTGCCGGTGCGGTTCGCGATTGATCGCGCCGGCCTGGTCGGCGCCGATGGTGCGACGCATGCCGGCAGCTTTGACGTGACCTATCTTTCCACCCTGCCCAACATGGTGGTGATGGCGGCGGCGGATGAGGCCGAGCTGGTCCACATGACCTATACGGCGGCCGAATATGATGCGGGCCCGATCGCGGTGCGCTATCCGCGCGGCAATGGCACCGGCATTGCGCTGCCCGAGGTGCCGCAGAAGCTTGAGATCGGCAAGGGCCGCATTGTCCGCGAAGGCAAGAAGGTCGCGATCCTCTCGCTCGGCACGCGTCTCGCGGAAGCGCTGAAGGCGGCGGACGCGCTTGAGGCCAAGGGCCTGTCGACCACCGTCGCCGATCTGCGCTTCGCCAAGCCGCTCGACGAGGAGCTGATCCGCAAGCTGCTGACGACGCACGAAGTCGCCGTCACCATCGAAGAAGGCGCGGTGGGCGGGCTTGGTGCGCATGTGCTGACCTATGCCAGCGATTCGGGCCTGATCGATGCCGGTCTCAAGCTGCGCACGCTGCGCCTGCCCGATGTCTTTCAGGACCAGGACAAGCCCGAAAATCAATATGCCGAAGCGGGATTGGATGCTCCCGCGATCATCGATACCGTGCTAAAGGCGCTGCGCTGGAACGAAGGCGTCGGCGTTGAGGAAGCACGGGCTTAAGATCATGATGAGGACGGGGTTGGCGGCGGTCGCCGCAGCGGTGACGGTTACTGGCGCGCTGCCCGCCAGCGCCGCCACGCTGACCATCATCGTCACCAATATCCGCAATAATCGCGGTGTGGTGCATGTCGATCTGTGCCGCCAGCGCGAATATCTGAAAGACTGCGCGATCTTCGCCGAAGAAAAATCGGTCACCGGCGCCACCACCATCCGCATCGACAATGTGCCGCCCGGCGAATATGCCGTGCAGGGCACGCAGGACGAGAATAACAACAAGAAGGTCGATCAGGGCCTGTTTGGCATTCCCAAGGAAGGCGTCGGCTTTTCCAACGATGCGCCCATCGGGCTGAGCGCGCCAAGCTGGAACAAGGCCAAGTTCACCATTACCGGTGACAAGACGATCACCTTCAAGCTGCGTTATTTCACCGGACCCAGCGGCCCGCCCGCCAAAAAATGATCGAAAAATCGATTTTCGACACGGTCGCGAACAGCGCCCAGCGACCCTGGCGCACGGTCGTGATTTGCCTGGTCGTCGCCATTGCCGCGCTCGCCTTTGCCGTGACCCATTTCGACATGACGACCGATACCAGCGAGCTTATCTCGCCCAAGGTCGAGTGGCGGCAGAAGGAAGCGACGCTCAACAAGGCGTTTCCGGGGCAAACCCAGACCGCCCTGGTGCTGGTCGACGGGGTAACGCCCGAACTCGCTGAGCTCGGCGCCGCGAAACTGGCCGCCGCGCTGGCCGACGATCACGCGCATTTCAAGACGGTGCGGCGTCCCGATGGCGGCGATTATCTTGCCCGCAACGGCATCTTGTTCTCCTCCGTGCCCGAAGTGCGCGCAACGACGCAGGCGCTGATCAAGGCGCAGCCGATCCTGGGGCCGCTCGCCGCCGATCCCTCGCTTCATGGCGTGGCGGGCGCGATCGACACGATGCTGACGGGCGTGGAGACGGGCGCGGCCAAGCTTTCCGATATCGATCGGCCGCTGACCGCGCTCGACGGCGCATTGAGCAAGGTCGCCGATGGCAAGCCCGCCTTTTTTTCGTGGCAGACATTATTCGCCAATGGCGGGGAGGCGCCGCCCAAGCGCCGCCTGATCCTGACCCAGCCCGTGCTCGATTTCTCGTCGCTCAAGCCCGGCGAAGTGGCGGTCGACACAATCTATGCGACCGCCAAAAAGCTGCAGCTTGATGCGGCGCATGGCATCACCGTCAAGGTGACGGGCGACGTGCCGCTGGCGGACGAGGAATTTGCCTCGCTTGAGGAAAATATCGGTCTGGTCGGCATCGTCATGGCGGCCGCCATGCTGGTGACCTTGTGGTTCGCGACCAAATCGGGACGGATCGTGCTGGCGATCGTGATGACGGTGATCACCGGGCTGATCATATCGACTGCGGTGGGGCTGCTCGCAGTGGGGCGGCTCAACCTGATCTCGGTCGCGTTCATTCCGCTGTTCGTCGGGCTGGGGGTCGATTTTGCTATCCAGCTATCGGTCCGCTTCAATGCCGAGCGGCTGGAAGGCGCCGATTATGCGCTGGCGATGGAAAATGCCGCCGCCGCGCTGGGCGAGCCGCTGGGGCTGGCGGCAGCGGCGATTTTCCTGGGGTTCGCCGCTTTTCTGCCAACCGATTATGTCGGCATTTCCGAACTCGGCATCATCGCCGGGCTGGGCATGGTGATCGCGCTGGCGCTGTCGATCACGCTGCTGCCGGCGCTGATCATCCTGCTGCGTCCCGGTGCGCCGATGAAGGAAGTCGGCTTTGCCGCGCTTCGCCCGGTCGACAACTGGCTGTATCGCCACCGCCGGTTGGTGCTGTGGGCATTCGGCCTGTCGAGGCTGGGCAGCATCGCGCTGCTGCCCGATACCCGGTTCGACTTTAATCCGCTCCATCTGCGCGATCCCAATGGCCCGGCGATGCAGGCGCTCGACGACCTGATGCACGATCCGCTGCGCACGCCCAACGTCATTTCGGTGGTGACCCCCAATGCCGATGCGGCGCGCGCGCTGGCGGCCAAGCTGTCGACGCTGCCCGAAGTCGCGCAGGCGGTGTCGATCGACAGCTATATCCCCGATGATCAGCCCGCCAAGCTCGCGCTGGTGCAGGATGCATCGCTGCTGCTCGACCTGACGCTCAATCCGTTTACCATCGCGCCGCCCGCCAGCGATGCCGATACCGTCGCCGCGCTGAACGCGACCGCCACCAAATTGCAGGCCATCGCCGCGAGCGGGCAGGATGACGCCGCCGCGCATGCCCGTCACCTCGCCCAAACCTTCACCCGGCTCGCCAATGGGCCCGAGGCGCTGCGCGACCGGGCAGGCGAGACGTTAAGCGTGCCGCTGGGCGTCATGCTCGATTCGGCGCGGGCGCTGTTGCAGGCGAGCGAGGTCAATCGCCAGACCTTGCCCGACGAGATCCGCGCCGATTGGCTTGCCCCTGACGGGCGGGCGCGCGTCGACGTGTTCCCCAAGGGTGACAGCAACAACAACCACATATTGCGGCTCTTTTCGTTCGCGGTGCGCAAGGTGGCACCGACGGCGACGGGCTTGCCGG
>CANJKQ010000239.1 GCA_947474905.1 Pseudomonadota bacterium
CATCCTTCAGCTGGACGACTTCGCCGTGATAATTGGTCGGGATGCCGCCCATATTGTAATGCACTGTCGGCACCACCGGCAGCGGCTGGCGCGTCAGATCGACGCCCGCGAAAATCTTGCCCGTCTCGGTAATGCCGGGCAGTCGCTCATGCAGCACCTTGGGGTCGATATGGTCGAGGTGAAGGAAGATATGGTCCTTTTCCTTGCCGACCCCGCGCCCTTCGCGAATTTCGATCGCCATGCAGCGCGAGACGACGTCGCGGCTGGCGAGATCCTTGGCGCTGGGCGCATAGCGCTCCATGAAGCGCTCGCCTTCGGAGTTGGTGAGGTAGCCGCCTTCACCCCGCGCGCCTTCGGTGATCAGCACGCCCGCGCCGTAAATGCCGGTCGGGTGGAACTGGACGAATTCCATGTCCTGCAGCGCCAGGCCAGCGCGCAGCACCATCGCGTTGCCGTCGCCCGTGCAGGTGTGGGCAGAGGTGGCCGAGAAATAGACGCGGCCATAGCCGCCCGTCGCCAGCACCACCGCGTGGCTGCGGAAGCGGTGGATCGAGCCATCGTCCATGCACATGGCGATGACGCCCCGGCACTGGCCATTTTCCATGATCAGGTCGAGCGCGAAATATTCGATGAAGAAATCGGCGTCGTATTTCAGGCTCTGCTGATAAAGCGCGTGGAGCATGGCATGCCCGGTGCGGTCGGCGGCGGCGCAGGTGCGCTGCACCGGCGGGCCTTCGCCCATGTTCTGCATATGGCCGCCGAACGGGCGCTGATAGATGGTGCCATTGTCGTTGCGGCTGAACGGCACGCCGGCATGTTCCAGCTCGATGACGGCGGCGGGCGCCTCGCGCACCATATATTCGATCGCGTCCTGGTCACCCAGCCAGTCCGACCCCTTGACGGTGTCGTACATGTGCCAGGTCCAATGATCAGGCGTGTTGTTGCCAAGGCTGGCCGCGATGCCGCCTTGCGCCGCAACCGTGTGGCTGCGCGTTGGAAACACCTTGGTGATGCACGCCGTCTTCAGCCCGCTTTCGGCGATGCCCATTGTCGCGCGCAGCCCGCTGCCGCCCGCGCCCACCACCACGGCGTCATAAGTGTGGTCGATGATCTTATAGGCATCAGCCATTAGAAACCGGCTCCCGTCTGTGCGGTGAATGCGATTTTGAGGATCGAGAACAGCGCCGTCCCCGCCATGGCGACGACGAAGAAATTGAGCAGGATCATGAGCGCGGTGCGCGTGAAGCCATGCTGATAATCCTCAATCAGCACCTGCAGCCCCAGGCGGAAATGGTAAAAGACGCTGGCCACCAGCAGCACCATCGGCACCGCGACCCACAGCGAGCTGAGCCACAATGTCAACGCCGCATAATCATGCGCGGGCAGCCGCGCCATCGACAGGATGAACCACAGCATCAAGACAAGGTTGCCGCCCGCCGTCAGCCGTTGATGCCACCAATGATGCGATCCTTGCCGCGCCGAGCCAAGCCCGCGCACCCGGCCAAGTTCGGTTCCCCTGCCCATGCTTACTTCCCCCAGATGAGCCAGGCCCAATAGGCCGCGGTCGCAAGGATCGAAAAGACGAAGGTCATCTGCGCGCCCCGCTTGTTCGCTTTAAGCTCATAGCCAGCGCCGGTATCGAGCAGCAAATGGCGGATGCCCGACGCCATGTGCTGGAAAAAGGCGAGCGTCAAACCGATGCCGAACAGATAGCCGATCCAGTTGAGCGCGCCCGACGTGGTGGTGAACAGATCGGCAAAGCGGTGATAGGCATCTTCGCCCGCTGCCAGCGAGGCCAGCCACCACACCAGCAGCACCGTGCCGACCGTCGCCATGCCATCGCCGGTCACCCGGTGCGCGATCGAGACCGCCATGTGCGGCCCCCATTTCCAGATCGAAAGATGCGGCGACAGCGGCCGCGTGGCGGGACGTTGGCTGGCCAAGAGGACTGGTCCTTTGTCGTTGCTTGGCCGCCCTATTAGCCCGCTGCCGGGATGATGCAAGGCGGCGCGATCAGGGGGCATCCCTCTAACGCTCCCTTAACCAAATCGGGTTAGCGTCCGAGGTGGAAGGGCTTTCACGACATAACCGGCGGCCCTGGATGCGGAGATAGGACCTTTGTCGACCACCGATCTACCCGTTCCCGGCGCGATTGCCGCCAAATGCGATTTGGCTGCGCGCCTTCGCGTCTTTGATTTCGATCACTCGCTTGCCACCGCCAGCCGCCAGGCGTGGGACGTTCTGGAGCCGGCGATCCGCGACATTTCGGCGGCCTATTGGCAGCAATGGCTGCGTTGTTTTGCCGATGAGCGCATCTGGGCACCGCATGAAACCGAAAAGATGATCGATCTGGGCGTGGTTTTCCTGCGCAACCGTTTCCTTGATACGCGCGGCATCGCCTGGGTCGAATCGATCGAGCGATCGGTCGCGGCCGCCTATGCGGCGGGGGTTCAGCCGATGGCCTTGCTGTCGATGATCAATGCGAGCGATCGGGCAGCGTTGAAGGCGATGATCGAGCGCGTCGGGCGCGAGGACGAACGCCTGCCGATGTTGATCGACACGCTGATGCGCCTCTCCGCGCTGGAAGGCGACCTTACCGTCGCCATCTATAACGCCTATCGCGAGCACAGCGCGCAGGTGGCGCGTGACCGGCTGGCGCATGATTATCGCGACGGCATCGCCGCGATGGTGGAAAATGTGACTGCGGAGGGCGCCGAACTGCGTCGTCAGGCATCGCGCACCTCAAATGCGACGCGTGGCGTGCTCGACAAGACGTCGGAAGTGGCAGCGGCAGCGGAGCAATCGGCGATTGCGATGCGCGAAGCGGCGCAGACGGCGGCCGGGCTGATCCGCGCGATTGAGGATGCGCGCGGCGAAGTGGAAGCCGCCGCCGATATCGCGACTAAGGCATCGGGCCAGGCGGGGGCGGCGGTCAGCATGTCCGAAGCGCTTTCTGATCACGCCAAGTCGATCGAATCGATCCTTGGCCTCATTCGTGACATTGCCGGCCAGACCAATTTGCTCGCGCTGAACGCGACCATCGAAGCGGCACGCGCAGGCGACGCCGGACGCGGCTTTGCGGTCGTGGCGCAGGAAGTGAAGTCCCTCGCCAACCAGACCGCGCGCGCCACCGACGACATTGCCGCCAAGATCGCCGCGATCCAGTCGGCGACGCGTACCACGGTGGAAACCAACGCCTCGATCCGTTCGACGGTGAACGAAGTGCAGGCCTCGGCCGAGAAGATTCGCCGCGCGATGGAAATCCAGGCGCAGACCGTCACCGCCATCACCGCATCGGTCGACGAAACCGCGCTCGCCGCCGACTCGATGTCCGCCACCATCACCGCCATCCGCGAAGACACCGAAAGCGTCGCGTCCGAAATCGACGTGCTGGGCCGCGAATTTGCCGAGGTCGATGACCGGTTGAACGGGCTGAAAGCCGCCGCGGGCAAATTTTCGTCAAAAGTCGCGGCTTAACCCCGCGACTTACGCCTCAATCGACGAAAACGGCCGCGCGTTTCTGCATATTGGCGGCGACTTGTTCCATCATATTGGGCTTGCCGATGACGGCGATTTGCTCGCGCGTCTCAGCCTCCAATATGGCGCGGGGATCGGCGTCGTGCACCATATTGGCGAGGCGCTTGATGCCGCGAATGGCATGCGGGCTTTTTGCCG
>CANJKQ010000240.1 GCA_947474905.1 Pseudomonadota bacterium
AGCCAAATGGCAGGGTTCGGCACGGCTGCCCGCGACGCAGGACAGTTTCGTCATTCTGGACGCGCTCGACACGCTGTTCCCGCGCCTGCTCGACGCGGCCAGGGCGCAGGGCGGCGGATTTCAGCTCCGGATGATCGGGGTGACGCTGGCCGATATCGAACCGGTCGACGGCGAACAGGCGTCGCTGTTCGCGCATCTCGACCCCAATGACCCGCTGGCACGCGAAACGCGCGGCCTGGCGCTCAGCCGGGCGATGGACAGCCTTAACGAGCGATTCGGCCGCCATGCCGTCTCGGTCGGGCCAATGACGGGCGGCAGGCTGGATCGCGTCGGCACCAAGATCGCCTTTGGCCGCATTCCCGAAGCAGCCGAATTTCACGAGTGATTGCGGGCAGTTTGATGACGATTTTGTTACCGTTTCTAGGGCGAATTGGCGCGGTTTTACCGACTTAGGACGGTTTTGTTCGTCGCCGCCACAAAGCGCCTTGACGCGCACCGCGCCTTTGGGCGAAGCGGGACGGACCATGACCAAGCGCATTCTGATCGCGGCGCTGCCGCTGCTCCTGCCGCTCGCCGCGTGCGAGCAAAAGACCGAAACCGTCACGGCGGAGGCGCCCGACCCGCAGGCGGAACTGCTGAACAAGCACACGCCGATCAAGCTGCCGCCGTCGATCAAGGCGCAATCGACGCTGCGCTGTAAGGATAACAGCCTGGTCTATATCGACTTTTTCAGCGGCAACACCCAGGCCAATCTGCGCACCGAAAAGGACGGCCCGATCATCAAGCTGACCGCCGACAAGGATGGCGATCCGCTGAAGGCCGATGGCTATTCGCTGACCGGCACGCCCAGCGAAGTCACGCTGGTGACGCCCAAGGGCACCCAGACCTGCAAGAAATAAGCAAACCGGCCGCGTCGGCGCCCCCGCGGCCCGACGCGCCCGCGAGGCTAACGGGGCGTCTCCGCCCCTGCCTCCGTCATCTCGCGCACCAGATCGGTTGGCGCGGCTACGTCACCGACGGCGTCTCCGCCCCCACCTTCGTCGCACCCGCGCACTCGTCATCCCCGCCTCCCCCTCGTCACCCCCGCGAAGGCGGGGGCCCATTGGCGCTGACCGACGCCATCGCTCCCGACGCCAGCCAAAATAGATTCCCGCCTGCGCGGGAATGACGGTTCTGCTTGAGGCGGGAATGACGGTTCCGCTTGAAGTGGCCAATCTCAGCCTGGCCCAGTTCCCAACCGCCGGTCCCCACTCCGGACGTCATCAGCCGGTTAGGATGCACCCCGAGTCCCAGCGCTTATCCGCGCCCCTGTCCTACCCCATGACTTTACGTCATCGTGCCGCCGCTCACCGCAAAGGCGCGGGGCGCGGCGCTGTCGCGGCTTCCCCTGCCGTTGCCGACCCGCCTGGTCAGTGGGAACATTGGGGAACGTTCGCAAGGCTTGCCTCCCCCGCCCCGCTCCGGCACCATGCCCGCCGGTTTGGACATAAAGGAAAGGCAGGCAAACGGATTGGCCACGATTGCGGTTTACAGTTTGAAGGGGGGCGTCGGCAAAACCACGCTGGCGGTGAATCTCGCCTGGGCGGCGGCAACCCTGTCATCGCGCCGCACCTTGTTGTGGGATTTGGACCCGCAGGCGGCGAGCACCTATCTGCTGAGCGACCGCAAGGGAAAAGACAGCGCGCAGGCGATTTTCACCAAGGATGTTGAACCGGAAAAGCTGGTGAGGCCCACCGGCATTGCGCGGCTCGATCTGATCGGCGCCGACGCGTCGCTGCGCGGTCTCGACATCCTGTTCCACGAAATCGACAAGAAAAACCGCCTGGCGAAACTGCTTGATGGGCTGCGCAAGGATTATGATCGCATCCTGCTCGATTGCCCGCCCGGCCTGACCGAGACGAGCGATCAGGTGATGCGCGCGGCTGACTTGATCGTCGTGCCCGTCATCCCCTCGCCCTTGTCCGAACGCGCGCTGGAAGGCGTGCTGGAACGGCTGGGCAGCAAGGCGCCAGTCATGCCCGTCCACGCCATGGTTGATCGCCGTCGCAAGCTCCATGCCGATGCCGTGGCGCGCCACCCCGATTGGCCAGTGGTGCCGATGGCAAGCATAATCGAGCAAATGGCCGCGCGCCGCGCGCCAGTGGGCGCTTTTGCGGGAAAATCCCCGGCGGCTCAGGCGTTTGCGCAATTGTGGCAAGCGATCGAAAAGCGCCTGGCGCGGCCCGCCGGCAAATCCTGACTCGACGACAAGCGATTCGGGAGGTTCGACCGTGGCACAGATGAAGCGGCTCGATCCGGATATCGTGCTGGGCGCCTATGCGGTGGGCGTCTTTCCGATGGCCGATCACCGCCGCGCCGAAACGGTGTATTGGGTCGAGCCCAAGCGCCGCGCCGTGCTGCCGCTCGACCAATTCCATTTGTCGCATTCCTTGCGCAAGGTGCTGGTCCGCGATCGGTTTCGCGTGACCGCCGATCAGGCGTTCGAGCAAATTCTGGCGCTGTGCGGCGCGGCCGCACCCGACCGGCCCGAAACCTGGATCAACCCCTCAATCGTTGAGGTGTTCATTCGCTTGCACGCCATGGGCTTTGCCCATTCGATCGAATGCTGGGACGGCGATGCGCTGGTCGGGGGGCTTTATGGCCTGGCGCTGGGGCGGGCGTTTTTCGGTGAAAGCATGGTGAGCCGCACCCGCGATGCGTCAAAGGTGGCGCTGGCCTGGCTGGTGGCGCGGCTGCGCGCCGGGGGCTTCACCTTGCTCGATTGCCAGTTCCAGACCGATCATCTCGCCTCGCTCGGCGCGGTGGAGATTTCGCGGAGCGATTATCTGGGGCTGCTGTCTGCGGCTTTGTCAGGGCTTGGCGAGGCGGTCGGCGGCGCGGGTGCCGGGGTCGTGCCGTTATCGACGCTGGCGGTGGCGTCGCTCGCCGATTTCTTTGCCTTGGACCGGCCGGGCGCCGCATCCCCTGCCGATTCGGCACCGGTCAACGGAAAGCTCATCGCGCAGCTTTTGGTCCAGACGTCATAAACGGGGTGCTGAACGACATTGAGCGCCGGCCGTTCCTTGAACAGCCAACCTGAAAAAACGCGCCGCCAGGTGCGATCCACCTGTTCGACATCAAGCTGGACGAACGCGCCGGTATAATGGTCCTGCTCCCACGGCGCCGTCTGCTCGCAGGCGCGCAGGCGAATGATCACATCGTTCAGCCGCACGGCCTGGCCCGGCTTCAGCGTCACATCGCGGCTGACGCCATTGCGTTTGTTGAGCAGCCCGAGCACGGCAACCCGATCCTTCATCGGCGTTGCCCCTTTGGCGGGATCCTGATCGGTCGAAAGGTCGACGGTGGCGACGCCGGCCTCAGTCTGCGCCTGGTCAAGCGCGGAGGGCCCTTGCGACTTTACCGGCCCCGATGCGGGCGGGTTATACGATCGGTAAATGCCAACGCCGATCAGGATGGCCAGCCCGAGCGCGAGCACGCCTCCCCCGGCAATCAGCCATTTGTTCATTCGCCCGGCGTCCAGGCTTCATAATCCCCGGTCGCCTGCGCGCGATGGCCGCCCCGCTCCAACGCGCCGACAGGGCGATAGGCGTGCGACGTACCGGTCAGGTTGGGCAGCGCCGGCTTCTGCCACGGCCGCCGTGGCGGCAGCGCCTGTTCGGGCAAGGCAT
>CANJKQ010000241.1 GCA_947474905.1 Pseudomonadota bacterium
CGCGAGGCGCTCGACAGCCTGGAGGCCGATTACGAGTTCCTGCTCAAGGGCGACGTGTTCAGCAAGGACCAGATCGACGCCTATATCGAACTGAAGCGCGAGGAAGTCGCCCGGTTCGAAATGACGCCGAGCCCGGTCGAATATGATATGTATTACAGCTCATAAGGGTTGTTTTTGGGTAAAGCGAAGGGCGTCCGGTGATGAACCGGGCGCCCTTTTCGTAACGGCTAACCCCCGCCCTTGGCAGGCATTGAGCCGCTCGCCCGGCGGCCCTATCGCCCGCCGTCATGGCTGAACCTTCCCCCACTCGCCCGCCCCGCCTGGCGCTGATCCTTGGCCTTGCCGGTCTCCTCCCCGCGCTCGCTGCGCTGGTGTTGACGCGCGATCCCGAATGGCGGTTTTCCGCGCTGTCGCTGGGCTTTGCCTATGTTGCGCTGATCCTGAGCTTTCTGGGCGGGCTGTGGTGGGGGCTGGCCGCGCGGGCAGAGCGCGCGCCCGCCTGGCTATGGGTTGCCGCCATTTGCCCAAGCCTGATCGCGCAGGCGGGGTTCTGGCCCTGGGCCTTTGGCGATCCCTGGCCGGGACCGTCGTTCATCGGGCTGGGTGTAGCGTTGATTGCCGCGCTGGCGGTCGACGTCGTGCTGGTTCGGCAGGCGCTGGCGCCGCGCTGGTGGCTGGCGCTGCGCGTGCCGCTGTCGATTGGACTCGGCTTGATCTCGCTGCTGCTGGGGATAGCCTAACGGCAATGGCTTCCGTCATGGCGAGGCCGCTGGCCGAAGCCATCCAGCCCGGCAGCGCGATAAATTCGTCGGCCGCCCCTCCTCGCCATGGGCAGGCCAGGAGCGCGCGCTCTAGTAATCCTTGGAGACTTTGACGTTGGCGCTGGTGCGGCCCAGCGTCGACACGGTCGAGAGCAGCGACAGCCAGCGCGTCACCTGAAACTCCACCTGCGTCGCCGAATAGCCCTGCCCGTCGGTGATGATCTCCGCGTAAATCCGCCGGGTGACATATTTGCCCGCCGCAAAGGCCGTCGATCGCTTGATCGTCGGGTCGGCGGGCAGGATGCGCAGCCGGTCCAGCCCCACCGCGCGGCGCACGGCGTTGATCGGGTTCAGGCCATTGCCGCCCCCCTGCAACGCCGCCACCGCCGACGCCAGTTGCAGCGCCTCGGGCGCTGACAAATTGGTGATGGAGGTGCCGAACAACAGGCGCGACAACAGCTCATCCTCGGGCAGGGCTGGTGTGCTGGTAAAGCTGATCTGCGGCTTGATCGCCTGGCCGGTAACGCGGATCGACGCGGTCAGGTTGGTGGCATCGCCATTCGCCAATATGTCGAGCGTCGGATTGACGGGTTGTTCGCCCGTGAAGCGGATAAGCCCGCGTTCGAGCGCGAATTCGCGGCCGGCAAATTCGTAATTGCCGCGCACCAGATCGGCGCGGCCAGTGATTTTGGGATCGGTCGGCTCGCCTTCGATCTTGAGATTGGCCGACCATTCGCTCGACAAGCCAAGGCCGGTGACGATGAGGCCAACATCGGCGCGCGCGGCGATATCAAGCCGCCAGGGCAGGACGGGCGCCTCCTCATCGGCCTCTTCCTGGCCGGGCACATTGATCTCGCGAATGTTGAGGCGCGGAACAGCGGTGGCAGCAGCAGCCTGACCGAGCCGGTAACGGCCCTTGATGATCGCCAAATTGCCGCCGATCACCCCGCCCGACCCATCCGACTTGATCGTCAGCGGCCCGGTGACGGTGGCGGCGATATCGTCGCGATTGATGATCTGGGCATTGGTGGCCTGGACATTGAGGTCCATGCCAAAGCCATTGACGGCGGCAAAGTCGAACGTGCCGGTGCCCGTAGCGCGACCGCCCTTGCCCGCATCGGCGGCAAAGCTGGTGATCGCAAGCTTCGATCCCGCAAAGCTGCCCCCTGCCTGGACATTGGTTAGGACGGTGCCAGTCACCGCGCTTTCGATGCGCGCACCATTGGCGCGCAGCGCGCCGCGAATGCGGGGATCATTGACCTGCCCCCCAATATCCGCGCCGATCGCGACTGGCCCGGAAAGGTCGATCGTCTCAAGCCCGGTCAGCCGCCACAAGGTATCGGCCGGGCCATTATAGCGCAGCTGCGCGAACAGCCCGGCATGGCTGAGCCGCGAGACGAGGTCGCCCTGCCCCAAGGGCGACAAGCGCGCCTGGGCGCGGCCGATGGTCTTGCCCTCGCTCGCCATGACCGCGCGCATCACCGCGGCATCAGGCGCGAGCACGGCGGCAAGACCAACGTCGATCGGCTTGGACGTCTGCACCAGGCCCGATCGGCTGAGGCCGCGAATGGTAAGGTCGGCACGGCCGGTGGGGGCGGCGCGCGCGCGATCGGCATAGCTCAGTTTGCCCGAAGCGACGCCCGCCAGGCCAAGATCGGGATAGGCAATGTCGAGCACCGATAGCGGCATGCGGGCAACGGTGGCATCGACGCTCATCCCGCCGCCGCCCAGGCTGCCCGACACATCCGCCTCGCCATCGGCAAACTGGATGCGGGCAGGCGCCAGCCGCCATTCGTCGCCCTGCCGGGTCAGGATGGCGGGGCCGGCGAGCTTGATCGGCCGCCGGTCAATGACGCCATTGGCGACCAGCGCATAACGATCGGGCGCGATATCGACGACCGCGTTGAGGTCGAACGCGCGGCCGCGCTGACCGCTCAACTTGGCGACGAGCTGACCGACGCCGTCCTTCAGGTGGATCGAACCATTGGCGCGCGACAGCGCCAGCGAGCCGCGCCGCAGCCCGCCGAGCCGGAAATCGCCGGTAATATCGGTATGATCGCTCACCAATGCGACCGCATCGAGCTTGCCGCTTCTCAGCCGCACGTCATTGTCGAACTGGGCGCGGTCGGCGATGAGATGCGCCTCCACCCGTTGCGCCTCGCCCATAGGCGACAAAGCGAGCGTCCCGTTGATGCCGCCCCGTGCCAGGGTGATCGTGCCGTCGACCCCATGGTCAGCAAGGTGCAGCGTGCCGCTGGCGTGGACGCCGCCTGCATCGAGCGCGGTGATGACGATGGCGCCATTGCCCGTCTTGGGCAGCAGCAGCTGGCCCATGCCGGTAAAGCCGCCGAGCATCGACCCGCCGCTAGCCTTGACGTCATAGCCCGCCGCCGTCGGCACCAGATCGGCCTTCACATTGCGCAGATCGAGCGCGGCGTCGGGATGATCGAACGTGAGCGCCAGCCGGGGTCGCTCGATCGGTCCGTCCAGCGCGATGGTGAAGGCCCCATAGCGCGCCTGCGTGCCGCGCCCGTTGAAGACGAAGCTGCCATTGTTGCGGCGATAGCCCGATCCCGTCACGCGCAGCGACGGCGCGGTGATGACCAGATTGGTGAACCGCAGCGTCCCGTCCTGATCGCGCTCCAGCCCGGTCACAAGCCGTGGCAAGCCACCGGCGAGCGAGCGGAACAGCGCATTGTCGAGCCGCACGACCTGCGCGGTGCCGGTGCCGACCAGCCGGATGCCGCCGCCGGGGCGGGGCGCGACGTGCAGCATCGACGCGACATCGACAATGCCGAGCCCCGGGATCAGGTAACGCGCCAGCGACCCCGTCAGCCCGACCTGATATGCGCCGCTTTTCAGATCGAGCAGCACATCGACCGTGCCGCTCAACTTGTCGGAAC
>CANJKQ010000242.1 GCA_947474905.1 Pseudomonadota bacterium
GTATCGGGGGATTTCGCTTATGTCCGGCTGGAGCAGGGCGTGGCCGAAGAACCCGCAGGATATTCGCCCGCCGCGCTCGATGATTGGGCGGCAACAGCGCGGCAATGGCGCGACGGCGCCTCGCCCGCACCCGTGCCGCTGATCGCAGAGGCCGCCGCCGAGCGCGCCCGCGACGTGTTCGTCTTTTTCATCAACGGCGCCAAGGAGCGCGCGCCCCATGGCGCGATGGCGCTGATCGATCGGCTGGGCCGGCCAGGCTGATCGTCGACTTTAGCGGCGGCACCCCGGCAGGCCACAGGCGCGGGATTATCGCGGCGACGTTGTGGCGGTGGTCGGCGTCATCGCCGCAGGGGGCGTCGTCATTGCCGGGCGGGTGCTGGCGCGGCGCGGCATCATCGCTTGCGGATCGGGCGCGCCATTGCCGACCAGCGCCACCGTTTCAATCAGGTCAAGCGCATGATGGGCATCGATGAAGCGCCGCGCCGCCGCCGTCCACGCCCCCGCCTGCGCGGCTCCCGGCATGCGGCTGATTTCGGCAAGCGCGGGTTCCACTTGGCGGGCATCGAGCAGGCGGCGCGCCCGCATCAGCCGATCCGCCGGATGGGGCGACGGCGTGCCTTCCTTGCGAAAAGTGACCAGGCCGGTAATCTCGCGGTGCAGGCTCGCCCACCAGCCATCCTGCACGCCCCCCGTCACCAGCACCGGCGCGATTGAATCGAGCGCAAGGCGCAAATCCTCAACCGTCACCGGATTGTGCGCGGCATCGATAATGGTGTTGACGGCGCGCGGCTGGCTTTGGCCGAACCGCGTCCGCAACTGGCCTTCGAGATAGCCGAGCTCCAGCCCGCGATCGATCGCCCGGCGGGCAGCAAAGGCGACGAGCAGCCCTTCGGCCCGTCCGGCATTGCCAGCGGCGGTGCGCGTATCCTGATCGATCATCGCCTCGCGCGCCTCGATCGCGGCAAGGCGGGCCGACAGCACGGCGATCCGCGCATCCAATGCGGCGGCATCGGGCGTGCGCGGAATGGCATCGGCTTCGGGCGGCGGCTGGAACATGCCGATACCATCCGCCACGCTGCGCGCGGCCGCCGTCGGCGCGCCCGTCGCCCAGCCGGCATAATAACGGACCAGCGCCAGCGTCACCAAAATCCCGGTGGCAAAGGCAAGCAGGCTGAACAGAATGACCCCGCGCGATCCGTTAAGGCGCGGCAGGGGATAAGTCGTCGGATCGCTGGCCATCGCGCTCTTATCCGCTGGCAGCGCGACGCGGTCAATCGGCGAGACTGTGCGCCGCCGCGATCAGCGCGGCGTCGCTCGGCTGATCGGCAATGGCGATGGCCGCCCAGCCCTGGCCCGCAGCAGCAGCGGCCCGGTGGCTGATCGCGGCGAGACGCAGGGCCGCGCGCGGCAAGCCTGCCGCATCGATTAACCCCGCCAGCCGCGCGCCTGCCCGTGGCGAATGCACGAGCGCGACGGCGCCCGACAAGGCCTGAAGCGCGGCGGCATCGATGGGCAGCGGATCGCTGGCATAAACCGCGATGTGGCGCGCGATGACGCCATTATCTTGCGCCTGAGCAACGTCGCGCCCGCCAAGGTGAAGCGCGCGGGTGACGCCATGGCGGCGGGCCTGTTCGATCAGCGCGTCGGCATCGTCCGCACCCGTGGCAATGACCTGAAATCCCCTGGTGCGGGCTGCCGCCGCTGTTGCGGCGCCGACAGCATAGACGGGAAGGCGCGCATACGCCTCCAGCCCCGCGCCCGCCTGTCGCACGGTCGTCGCGCTGGTCAGCACCAGCGCGTCAAACCCGGCAGGATCAGGCGGCGTCCAGGCGAGCGGGACGGTGGCGAACAGCGGCAAGCGGTGCGCGGCGAGCCCCAGCGCCTCGATCCGCCGCGCCGTTGCGTCATTGCCCGGCTCGGGCCGCAGCACGGCGAGCGGGCGGGTCAAGCGCGCCGCCTCAGCCGCCGAACAGCGCCGCAATGCCAGCCGGCGCGTCGACCAGCAACGCCGCTGACAGCGCTTGCGCGGCCGCGGCATCATCACCGGTCGAGCAGATAGCGCGCTCAACCGACGCCGTACCATCCGCCGCATAAAGAACCGCCCGCAACTGGAGCCCGCCGTCATCGATTGTCGCCAGCGCCGCTACCGGCGAATGGCAATCGGCGTTGAGCGCGGCAAGCAGCGCGCGCTCCGCCCGCACGCAGCGATGGGTGGCGGCATCGTCGATCGCGGCAAGCAGGCCAAGCACCGCCGCATCATCCGCGCGCGCCTCAATCCCGACGGCGCCTTGCGCCGGTGCGGGCGGCATGACGTCAATCGGCACCGCCACCCCGACATCGCCGCGCCCCAGCCGGTCAAGCCCCGCCGCCGCCAGCAGGGTCGCGTCAATCTCACCAGCGGCGACCTTGCCGAGCCGGGTATCGACATTGCCGCGCAGCAGCGTGATGGCCAGATCGGGCCGCAGCCGTTTGAGCTGGGCAGCGCGACGCGGCGAACTCGTCCCCACCCGCGCACCCTGGCGCAGCCCGGCGATGCTGTCGGCGCCGATCAGCCGATCGCGCACATCGGCGCGCGGCAGCATGGCAGCGATGGTAATGGCCGCCGGGCGGATCGTTTCGACATCCTTCATCGAATGCACCGCGAAATCGATGTCGCCTTCCAGCAGCGCGCGATCAAGCTCCTTGGTCCACAGGGCCTTGCCACCAATATCGGCGAGCGCGCGGTCCTGCACGACATCGCCGGTGGTCTTGACGGTGACGATGGCGATCGCGTCTTCGGCCAGGCCATGCGCGCGCATCAGGGCGGCGCGGACCATATTGGCCTGGGTCAAGGCAAGCGGCGAGCCTCGCGTGCCGAGGCGGAGTGGGGTTCGCATGGCTTGTGCTAGCGCCGTTGGCCGCTAGAGAGCAAGCCATGGCGCTGATCCTGGGCCTGGAATCGAGCTGCGACGAAACGGCGGCAGCGCTGGTGACGAGCGACCGGGCGGTGCTGGCGCACCGGCTGGCGGGCCAGGAGGCGGCGCATCGCCCCTATGGCGGCGTCGTCCCCGAAATCGCCGCGCGCGCGCATGTCGAGGTGTTGAGCCCGCTGGTCGCGGCCGCGCTGGCCGAGGCAGGGGTAAGCCTGGCCGAGGTCGACGCGATTGCAGCGACAGCGGGACCGGGGCTGATTGGCGGGGTGATGGTCGGGCTGGTGACGGGCAAGGCATTGGCGCATGCCGCGGGCAAGCCGCTGATCGCGGTCAATCACCTTGAAGGCCATGCGCTGAGCCCCCGGCTTGCCGACCCCGATCTGGGCTTTCCCTATTTGCTGCTGCTCGTCTCGGGCGGGCATTGCCAATTGTTGATGGTGGCGGGCGCGGGGCATTATCGTCGGCTGGCGACGACGATCGATGACGCAGCGGGGGAAGCGTTCGACAAGGTGGCAAAACTGCTCGGCCTTGGCTTTCCTGGCGGACCGGCGGTGGAGCAGGCGGCGCTTTCGGGTGATCCCCATGCCGTGCCGCTGCCCCGCCCGCTGGTGGGGTCGGGCGAACCGCATTTTTCCTTTGCGGGATTGAAAAGCGCGGTGGCGCGTGTCGTTGGCCACTATGCGGTCGCGGATATTGCCGCCTCGTTCCAGCAAGCGGTGGTCGATTGTCTGGTCGATCGCACCCGGA
>CANJKQ010000243.1 GCA_947474905.1 Pseudomonadota bacterium
GAGCTTGACCATCGCAAAGCCCCCGCAGTGACGATCAGGTACGGCCGGTCAGGAAGAGGATGAGCACCACGATCATGATCGCAAGTGCCTGAAAAAAGATGCGGAACTGCATCATCTTGTTCGACCGCACACCCGCCGCGCTGGGCCCGGTGCCTTTCAGATCGGCCTCGGTCGTTTGCAGGAAAATGACGATGCCGCGCACGAGCGCCGCAACGGTCGCGATCATCGCGGCGATGAGCAGGATGGCTAGGAACAATGTCATGGTTGCCAATCTAGTCACTCCCGAACCGAAAGCCAATGGGCAGGCGACCGGCGCGCACGTCTTCAGCGAGCGTTTTTCCGTCCAGCCCCGCGTCGCGCAGCGCCGCCAGCGTCGGCGCGTGATCGCGCTTGGCCAGCCGCTTGCCAGTGGCATCGACGATCAGCGGATGGTGGTGATAGCGCGGCACGGCCAAGTCGAGCAGCGCCTGAAGCAACCGGTGGACATCGGTCGCCGCGATCAGATCGGACCCGCGCACCACATCGGTAACGCCGTGCGCGGCATCATCGATCGTCACCGCCAGGTGATAGCTTGCCGGTGCATCCTTGCGCGCCAGCACCACATCGCCATGCGCCATTGGCTGGGCCAGTCGGCGGCCAAAATCGGCGTCTTCCCAATAAATTGGACCGGCCAGAGCGGTGGCGCGCGCCATGTCGATCCGCCAGGCGTGCGGCGCGCCCGACTGGCGCGCGGCACGCTCTTCGGCGGACAGGGCGCGACACGTGCCCGGATAAAATGCGCCGTCGGGCGTGCCCTGCGGCGCGCTCGCGCTCGCGGCGATTTCGCGGGCAATGTCGGCGCGGGTGCAAAAACAGGGGTAGAGCAGGTCCATCGACCGCAACCGCGCGAGTGCCGCTTCATAGACCGGCAGGCGTCCGGATTGTCGCACCAACGGCCCGTCCCAGCGCAGCCCCAGCCAGGCGAGATCGTCGAGAATGCCCGCGACATGTTCAGGACGGCTGCGCACGCCGTCAATATCCTCGATCCGCAACAAAAACCGCCCGCCGGCGCTTCGGGCAAGGTCGTGCGCCCGGATTGCCGATACGGCATGGCCCAGATGCAGCCGACCGGTGGGGCTGGGGGCGAATCGCGTGACGATCATGTCGCGCGCGCAAGCAAACTCGGCGCTTGACCACGAGTCGCGCCCTGTGCTGTCATCATGGCGTCACGCAGGTCGGCGAAAGGCGGCAGCGTGAACGGCGCTAGGTTGAAGGCCCATAGGGAGGTCGAATGTATCATCCCGATTTGATCCGCCACCCGGATAGTTGCCCGGCGCTGGTGCTCAACGCCGATTACACGCCGCTGAGCTATTATCCGCTCAGCGTGTGGCCGTGGCAAACCGCGGTCAAGGCGGTGTTTCTGGATCGCGTCGATATCGTCGCGCATTATGAGCGGGAAGTGCGAAGTCCCACCGCGAGGCTGAAGCTGCCTTCGGTCATCGCGCTCAAACAATTCGTCAAACCGTCCCAATTCCCTGCCTTCACCCGCTTCAACCTGTTCCTTCGCGACCGTTTTGAGTGCCAATATTGCGGCTCCGGACGCGACCTTACCTTTGATCACGTCATCCCCCGCGCCCAGCATGGCCGCACCACCTGGGAAAATGTCGTGACCGCCTGCGCGCCCTGCAACCTCAAAAAAGGTGGCCGCACCCCCAAACAGGCCGGCATGCCGCTGCCCTATGCACCGATCCGCCCGACCAGCTGGCAGCTGCAGGAACATGGCCGCCGCTTCCCGCCCAATTACCTCCACGAAACCTGGCGCGACTGGCTCTATTGGGACGTCGAGCTGGAGGCGTGAGGGCGCACGCGACGCTGGCGATCGGGTCGCTTGCCCTCGCGGCGCTGCCGGTTGCGGCGCATGAGGTTGACCTGCACCATTTGCCGATCGGCGATGGCCACCTCTCAAAAGCGCCACGGGTTGGCTATATCTGGGCGTGCCGGGTCGATCCCTTTGGCGGCGGCGCCTATCGCGACGGGCCGTGGATCAAGGGCGATGGCACCTATGATTTTACCGCCAAGGCAGTCGTGCAGGGCAAGGTCAGCTGGCCACACCGCTACACCATCACACTGAAGGGCGATCGGCGCGTCTTTTCGACCAACGACTTGCCCGATCACCCCACGGGCCGCTTTCCGATTTCGCCCGATGAGCCGGCCTATCGCTATGACCGCAACCCCAATGCGATCCGCGCCCAAAGCTTTGACGTCGACTTGCCCGCAATCCCTACGCTCGCGCCCAACCCGAGCTGCGCGCCCGGCGCGGTCGGCATCCTCAAAACCGGTGCGGTGCTGTTCAACGCGCTTGATGCGCCCGGCCGCGACGCCGTCGCGCATGAAACGCAGGATGGCTGCCAGGGCCATCCGCAGCCACAAGGCGTCTATCATTATCACAGCGTCACGACCTGCCTTGATGACAAGAGGCTGGCCGATGGCCATTCCGCGCTGGTCGGCTATGCAATTGACGGCTTTGGGATTTTTGGCCGCTATGGGCCTGGTGGTAAGCTGTTGACCAGCGCCGATCTCGACGCGTGCCACGGCCACACCCATGCCATTCCCTGGGACGGCAAGATGGTCGTGCTCTATCATTATCACGCGACCTGGGATTTCCCCTACACGATCGGGTGCCTGAAGGGCGCGTGGAAGCCCGCCGATATGCGCAGGATTTCGGGCATGGGAAACGGGCCACCCGGCTGGTTTGGGGGGCAGCCCTAAACGGGCGCTTTCTGGCATAGGTGATTGACCCCGCCCCCTGTTGCAGCGCAGCATGGGCTATGGCCAGCTCCTCCCCCATCGCCAACAATCCCGATGTCCGCTTTCTCGGCAAGCTTTTGGGCGACGTTATCCGCGCTTATGGCGGCGCGACGTTGTTTGAGCGGACCGAGGCGATCCGCCAGGCCTCGGTCGAGCGCTATCGCGACGCTGCCTCGCCGGCCGAGACCGACATGGCGCTCGACCGGCTGACGCTTGACGAGACGCTCGATTTTACGCGCGGCTTCATGCTGTTTTCGATGCTCGCCAATCTGGCCGAGGACCGCCAGGGCATTGCCGCCGAGCCCGGCGCGGATCTGGCGCAAGCGATTGCGACGCTGGCCGACCAGGGCATTGCCGCGGATCGCATCGCCGAATTGCTCGACGCCGCGTTGATCGCGCCGGTGTTGACCGCGCACCCCACCGAGGTGCGGCGCAAATCGATGATCGACCACCGAAATCGCATTGCCGAGTTGATGAAGCTGCGCGATGCCGGCGCCACCTCCACCCCCGATGGCGATGATGTTGAGGAAGCGATCCTCCGCCAGATCGCGCTCTTGTGGCAGACGCGGGTGTTGCGGCGCGAGCGCCTGGTCGTCACCGACGAAGTGGAAACGGCGCTAAGCTATCTGCGCGACGTGTTTCTGCCCGTGCTGCCCGCGCTTTACCAGCGCTGGGACCGGGCGCTGGGGATGCGGGTGGCGAGTTTCCTGAAACCCGGCAGCTGGATCGGCGGCGATCGCGACGGCAATCCCTTTGTGGTGGCGCCGTCGCTGGAGCGCGCGCTGGCCCGGGCCTGCGAAACGGTGCTGCAGCATTATCTCGACGCGGTGCACGCCTTGGGCGCGGAACTGTCGATATC
>CANJKQ010000244.1 GCA_947474905.1 Pseudomonadota bacterium
CCACGGCTGATATAAGGGGCTTATCACGATGCGCCATTTCCGTGCCATTCTTGCCGCCACTGCGTCGTTCAGCGCGCTGTCGTTGGCGTCGCTTCCCGCCACCGCTGCGGCCCAAACCGGCGTGGCGGCAGCGCCGTCGCCCGCGCCCGAAGCGACATCAGGCCCTGACGATGACAAGAACACCATCGTCGTGACCGGCACCCGCACCGCCGGGCGATCCAAGCTCGACACCGCGTCACCTGTCGACGTGCTGTCAGCCGCGACCCTGCGCCAACAGGGCACCACCGAAACGGCGCAGGCGCTCGCCAATCTTGCGCCGTCGATCGACTTTCCCAGACCCTCGGCAACCGACGCGACCGACGCGATCCGCCCGGCGACCTTGCGGGGCCTATCGCCCGACCAGACGCTGGTGCTGATCAATGGCGAACGGGCCCACACGTCAGCATCGCTCAACATCAACGGCTCGGTCGGGCGTGGCGCGGCGGCGGTCGACCTCAACACCATTCCTGGGGTTGCCCTCGACCGGATCGAGGTGCTGCGCGACGGTGCGTCGGCGCAATATGGATCGGACGCGATCGCCGGTGTGCTCAATCTGCGCCTGCGTGAGGCGCGCCACGGTGGCGGCGCCAGCGTAACCTATGGATTCTATGACACCGACGTGAACACCGCGCGGTCCAGCCGACACGTAACCGGCGAGTCGACGGTCGATGCGAGCGGCTGGCAAGGTATCGGGCTGGGGCAGGACGGCTATCTGACGCTGTCGGGCGAGTATCTTTACCGCAATCCGACTAATCGGTCTGATGCCCCCGCCCCCAATGCGGTTGCTCCGGCGCCGGGCGTGCCCGCCTTGCAGGGCCGCTTGGGCGACCCCTCGGTCAACCAATATAACCTGTTTGCCAATGCCGGATACAATCTGCCAGGCGACTGGAAGATTTACGGCTGGGCGGGCTATCAATGGCGCCACACCTCAAGCGCAGCCTTTCCCCGACCAAGCAGCAATGGCACCGTGGCCTTCGCACAGCTGGCGGGCTATCCCGCCGGTTTCCTGCCGCTCATCGACTCTCGCTCCTATGACGTGAATTCGGCGCTGGGCATCAAGGGCACCGTGGCGGGCTGGTCGGTTGACCTGACCGGCAGCTATGGCCGCAACAAGGTCGCCTTTCGGACGGAGAATTCGGCCAATTATGCCTATGGCGCCGCGTCGCCGCACAGCTTTGACGATGGCGCGCTAATCTATGACCAATGGGTCGCCAATCTGAATGTGTCAAAGAAGTTTGACGTGTTCCGGTCGCTGAACGTTGCCTGGGGCCTGGAAGGGCGGCGTGAAGGCTATAAGATCATTGCGGGCGAGCGCGCGTCTTATGATTACCCGCCCAGCGGCGCGGTGGCGGGTGCGGCGCCCGGGGCGCAGGGCTTTGGCGGCTTTTCGCCGCTAAACGCGATCAAGCGCAGCCGCCGTGCAGGCAGCCTCTATCTCGATGTCGAGGCGCAAGTCACCGACAAGCTGTTGATCGCGCTTGCCGGTCGCGGCGAAACCTATTCCGACTTTGGCGAAGTGGTGTCGGGGAAGGCATCCGTCCGCTATGATTTCTCACCGCATTTCGCGTTGCGTGGCACGGTATCGAACGGCTTCCGTGCGCCGTCGCTTCAGCAGCAATATTTTACGTCGATTGCGTCGGTCATCACCGGGGGGCAAGTCGTCCTCACCGGCACTTTCCCCTCCGTGAACCCCACCGCCGTGGCGCTTGGCGGCAAGCCGTTGCAGCCCGAACGGTCAACCAACTTCTCTGCGGGCGGCGTGGTACGCTTCGGCCATTTCGACCTGACCGTCGATGGTTATTACATCAAACTGCGTAACGAAATTGCGCTGTCGGAAAACATCTCCGCATCGTTCAGCCCGGCAGTCGCGGCCCTGCTGGCGCCCTATAATGTTAGCGCGGCGCGGTTTTTCATCAACGGCCTCGCGTCGCATACCCAGGGGCTGGATATTGTCGGGCATTATCGCTGGCGAACCGACACTGCAGGAACCTTTGATTTCACTTTGGCCAGCAATATCAACAAGATCGATATCACCAATGTGCCCACGACGACATCGGCGCTCAACCCGGCACCGCCGCTCTTTGCCCGCAATCGTATCCTCACGATCACCAACGGCACGCCGGGGGTGAAGGTGACCGGGACGATCGATTGGTCAAAGGGGCCGCTGGGCGCAACGGCACGGGCAACCTATTACGGCAATGTCCTCCAGCCGGGGACAACGGTTGCGGGCGATGCCTATACCGGGCGGCACACCATCTTTGATCTGGAGGCGCGATACAAAGCCCGCCGGGGCCTGGAACTGGCTCTTGGCGCGCAAAATCTTGCCGACGAATATCCCCGGGTCGAGCCGGGCTCGCTCAACGCCCCCAGCGGCGTGGTGGGCTTCCCCTTCTACTCGCCATTCGGGTTTAATGGCCGGTATCTCTATGTGCGCGCCGGGGTTTCGTGGTGAGCAACGCGCGCCGTTAACGCGCGTTTCAATCGGTGAAAACGGGTCAAGCAGCCGCAGGGCGGTTGGCCCGCCGGGCAGGCATGATCGAGAGTTAGGCCGTATACATCCGACGAAGGCGGAGCAAATCGGCGCGGCTTAGGCCCAGCTCGTCACGGAAATAACCCGCAGCCCCGCCGGCATGGCCTTCGATAACCTTGAGCGCCGCTTCGATATAGTCTTGGTCGGCCGCCATATAGGCATGCAGAACATCCGGCGGCAGCGCGCCGAAACCACCGGCGCTGGCATTCTGGCCACGCCCCAGCTTTTGCGGATCGAAATAACGATTGGTCAGCAAATAATCTTCGACCACCGTTTTATGCGGCACATCCAACGCGGTGAGGACGAGCGCGGCAGCGATCCCCGTGCGGTCCTTGCCCGCCGAGCAGTTGAAGGCCAGCGGTACGCGCCCGGCCAGCAATTCCCCAAACATGCGGCGATACTGGCCGTTGAACTGTGTCAGCATGCGCGGATAGGAGGCCGTCATCATCGCTTTGACGTTGGCCGCCGTCGCCGGCTGGCCCGGCTTCAGGCCGATTCCGCTCATCAACGACGCCATGGGGTAATCATCGGTCAGGATCTGCGGCGCTTTATCGTTGGGCCATGCGGCAGGCTCGCTGCGCCGTTCCTCGACCGAGCGGAAATCGCAGACGGTGCGAATGCCCCGGCTCATCAGGTACGTGTAATCGGCCGCCGTCAAAGAATGCATGGAGCCTGAGCGGAACAACAGGCCCCAGCGAACCGAGCGGCCATCGCGCGTGCGATAGCCGCCCAAGTCACGAAAATTATTGCCGCCTTGCAATGGCAACAGCCTGACATGCGGCGCGGGCTGCACCGGTTGCGGGATGGCAACACGGTCAGCCGCCGTCAGGAACAGCAAGCCGGCCAGAGGAAGCATCAAGGATCGCAAGGAACGCATCGATATCTCCCTCTGGTCAGGCCTGCCCCATTGATCAGAACTTGACGCTAACCTGCCCGCCAAACGTCCGCGGGTCGTTGAAATAGCCGGAAATGCCGGTGCCGATGCTGTAGTTGCGCGACACCAGATGCTGCTCGTCAAACAGGTTGCGGACCCAGAACGACACCGTCATTTTGGCATCGCTGCCAG
>CANJKQ010000245.1 GCA_947474905.1 Pseudomonadota bacterium
CGTGACATCGACCAGCCTGAGCAGCAACGCGGCCAGGCGTCGGAACTGGGGGCAGTGGCAGCGCGGGCCGCCGTCAACACGCTGATCCCCGGACTTGGCATCGTCAAGGTCATCACAGGTGCCGACAAGGCGCAGCGCCGTGCCGAAGCAGCGGTCTATGCGGGCGCGGTGCGGCGCGGTTTCCTGAAAGGCGTCGGCTTGCAACGGGGCTGCAAGCCCCCCGCCGCGCCGCTGAGCGATGCGGTGCATGAAGTGCCCGAACTCGATAGCGATCGATAACCGGGGCAATTAACCCGAACGATCAAAGCGGCGCAGCGTCGCCATGCGCGCGTCGAGCGTCGCGGCGGCGGCGGTGATGGCGGCATCGGGCTGCGCCACTGCCGCCGGATCGAAGCGCGTTTCGGGTGCCTTCGCGTCGCGACCGGCAACCATCGCCATTGCCTCGCGATCGGCACGGCTCGCGACGATGCCGAACAAGGGCAACAGGCGATCGGCAACCGCCGCCGGCAATGTCGCATAATCGACCGCGACGCCCCTGCGGCTGTTCGCAAGACCCGTGATCGCCTGATCGATCAGGTCGCCGAGCAAATGGGCATAGGCCTGCAACCGCGACTTACCTGTTGCCGATGCTGCTTTTACCATATGCGACCCCGGACGCCGTTCGTGCGACGCCAGGATTGCGGCGGGTTCCCGGTACAGCACGACCCAGGGCGTCTCCGGAAAAGCCTGAGCGAACAACGGCAACGCGCCCAGATGCCAGCTATCGAGCTTGATGACGAGCTGTGGTCGGTCGGGTCGGCTGCGGGCGAGCGCCGTCACCATCGCCGCCAGCATCGCTGGATCGCCGCGATCGACCACCTTGTCGACCGGATCGGGCTCGGAAAAGGCGGCCACGCTGGCGCAGGCGCCAATCATCCGCGCGGCCAGCGTCGACCCGCAGCGCGACAAGTGAAAGATCAGCCCGGCAGGCTTCACCGCTGCGCCCGGCATGGTCGAAGCCAAGGCGTCGAGCCGCGTCCGCCAGTCGATCAGCCGGTTGAACGGGCGATAGCGGGCGGGTGCAATCGCTTCGTCAAAAAAAGGTGCGTCAAATGCCGCGGCGCCGGCGTGGAGCCAGCGGACGGTGGCGCCATCCGCGTCATCCGAAATTGCCGCTGGCAGCCAGCCCGGCGGCGGCCAGTGCTCGACCGGGGCAGCGCGCTGGGGCAGCGCAATCGCCCGCGCCAGCGCGTCCTCGCCCAGATCAATGCCCGCTGCCGCCGCGAGCGGGGCGAGCGCCGCCGCCAGCGCCTCTGGCCGATCATGCGCCGCAAGCGGTGCGTGAAGATCGGGGTGATGGCGCAGCCAGGCACGCAGCCGATCGAGATCGGGGTTTGATCTTTCCAACGCCACCCTGCTCCCCTAGCATCCCCATAATGACTGCCGACCTCGCTACCGCGCCCGGCACCGGGCAACAAGCCGTCGCCCTGCCCGACCGAAAATGCCTGCCCTTCCATTTTGACGTCGACGCATTGGTTGCTGACCTTGCGAGGATCAACGGATCGGCCACCGGCTGGACGCCGCATTTCGTGACCGCCAATTATGCCGGCGACTGGAGCGCCATTCCGCTACGCGCGCCTGCGGGCGAGACGCACCCCATTCGCCAGATATTCTCGGACCCGACGGCAACCGAGTGGGTCGATATGCCCGCGCTTGCCGGCTTGCCAGCGATCCGCGCGGCAATCGACGCGATTGGCGATCCGGTCCAGTCGGTGCGGCTGATGCGGCTCGCGCCGGGCTCCGCGATCCACCGGCATCGCGACCATGATCTCGCCGCCGAAGACGGCCATGCCCGCCTGCATCTGCCAATCACCACCAACCCGCACGTGCGCTTTCTGCTCAACGACCGCGCCGTCGCCATGCAGCCGGGCGAGCTATGGTATCTAAGGCTAGCCGATCCGCACGAGGCGGTGAATGCGGGCGAAAGCGATCGCGTCCATCTCGTCATTGATATCGTGGTGGGCGATTGGTTGCGCGCTCACCTCACCCCTTAAGGCATCGGCCACAGCGACGGCCGGGGCCGCGAAATTACCAGGCCAAGGGACGCCGCCTGCAAATCAATGACCGCCCCTCTGCCGGCGAACGCTGCTCCTTTGCACCGCGGCCCAGGCCGGGTCCTGGAAAATGAGCGCGCCGACGAATTTCGCGCCCGATCGTGTCACGTGCCGACGATCCTCGCTCAAAATGCGACCAGCGCGGTCAAAAATCGGGACGGTGCGGCCATCGGCAGACAAATGCTGCATGACGTCGACCGAAATCCCGGCCGGGAACATCGCGCGGAAATAGCGCTCTTTGGCAAGCAGGTCGTCGGATACCGCCACCCGAGCATGCAGGCGCTCGTTCAGCGGCAACCGGGCATAGGGATTGATGTTGATCCCAAAATCCTTGGGGCCGACAAAGATCACCTTCCCTGCAAGGTCAGATCGTGCGGCATATTGCCTGGCGGAACAGCCGGTTGCCAGCGGACCGTCAATCACGACAACAATTTCGGTCGCCTGCCTTGCAAGTGCCCATTGCGGCTTCTGCGGCGGATCGCACAGATCGAAATCATCCCGATAGACGATATCATAACCGCCAAATTGGCCATTCTCCCGGGCCATGTTGATGAAGTCGCGCCCCTGGCTGTTACCCAGGACCAGCAATCGCAGAGTGGATTTCGGCAGAAAAACGTCCCGTTTGAACGCGAAGACCCGCATATTATACGCTTTATAGGTTCCGGCGGCCTCGGCACCGGGCGCGACATCAAAGCGGTGAGGCACCCCACCTAGCGCGACGAGCAGCAAGCCGATGCCGGCGAGCATGATCGCCGCCGGGCCAAGGATGAGCGCGACCAAGCGCGTCGACATCAGTGCGCGATTGCGAAATGGCTGCTCGACAAAGCGCCATGTCAGCGCTGCCAGGATCATCGTCGCCGCCGTCGCTGCCAGATATTCCCACAGGGCGGGCCGCTCGATATGGCTGATCCGCAAATAGGCAAATAACGGCTGGTGCCACAGATAAAGGCTATAGCTGATCAATCCCAGGCCAACCATCGACCGGCTCGACAGCAAACGGTGAACCCAGCCCGCCCGGCAAAACAACAACACCAGGGCGGTGCCGATAACGGGTGCGACCGACATGACGCCCGGCGACGGCGAGTCGGCCGGAACCAGAACGACAGCGCCAATGATCAACCCCAGGCCGAGCGTCGCCAGGATATCGGAAGAGCGCAGCGGCGACCGGCGATAGCTGAGCGCCGCCAATCCGCCGACGGAAAGCTCCCAGGCGCGCGTGGGGAGTTCATAGAAATTAAAGGCAGCGAAATCAGTCGATAACAGACAGGACAGCAGGAAGCTGACGATGCCGATAAACAGTAAGAACAACCCGATCAGATTCTTACGATAATAAAATACGACCATAAGGATGATCGGGATGATCGCATAATATTGCTCCTCAACCCCCAGGCTCCACGTATGTAACAGCGGTTTGAAGGATGACTCGCTCTCCCAATAGCCACTGGTGATGTTCAGCAGGATATTGTTGGAGAAGAAAGTGGTCGCGACCAGGCTTTCGCCCAAATTCTTCAGCGCATCCGCGCTCATCAGCCACCAGCCC
>CANJKQ010000246.1 GCA_947474905.1 Pseudomonadota bacterium
CCCAGGGATGGCCAATGCAGAGCTTGAAGCCGACGGGCTTGCCCAGCGACAGGCGCCGCAAGTCGCTGATAAACTCCATCAGTTCAAGCGGCGTCGAAAAGGCGGAGTGGCGCGCAGGGCTGATGCAATCCTCGCCCAGCGGCACGCCCCGCGTCGCGGCGATTTCGGGCGTTACTTTCTCCGCCGGCAGAATGCCGCCATGGCCGGGCTTTGCTCCCTGGCTCAGTTTGATTTCGATCATCTTGACCTGCGGCTCGCAGGCCTGGCGGGCAAATTTGTCGGGGTTGAAGCGGCCATCGGCGTCGCGGCAGCCGAAATAGCCACTGCCCAATTCCCAGACGAGATCGCCGCCCGCCTCGCGATGATACGCGCTGATCGAGCCTTCGCCGGTGTCGTGGTAGAAATTGCCCATCTTCGCGCCCTTGTTGAGCGCGCGGATGGCGTTGGCGGAGAGCGAGCCGAAGCTCATCGCCGAGATATTGAAGATGCTCGCCGAATAGGGTTGTTCGCACTGATTATTGCCGATGGTGATGCGGAAACTTTCCGGATCGGCTTCGTCAATGGGCCGGGCGGAATGCTGGATAAACTCGTAATCGGGGGCATAGACGTCCATCAACGTCCCGAACGGATGGTCTGACGAGACGCCCTTTGCCCGACGATAGACAAGCGATCGCTGCGCGCGTGAATAGGGGGTGGCCTCATCCTCTCCCTCCAGCAGATATTGCCGGATTTCGGGCCGGATGAACTCGACCATCCACCGCATATGGCCAATTACGGGATAATTGCGCAGCACCGAGTGATGCGTCTGCGTCAGATCCCATAGCCCGAGCAGGATCAAAAACGCCGGGATGGCGATGATCACCGGGCCCCAAAAGCCGCCATGCGTCATGTCGACGCTGAGCCACAACAGCGCAAAACAAAGCGCAAGGAAGACGAAGCGCGAGAGAGCGGGCAGGTTCATGCGCGAGGTTATTCCACGGCGGCGGCACGATTGTCGACGCGTAACATTGCCAAGGCCGCGATTGCCATGACGATCGCCGCGATCAGCATCGTCCAAATCGGCTGGCTGGGGAAAAAGGCGTGGATGACGCCCCCCATCACCGTTGCGACAACGAGTTGCGGCAGGACGATAAAGAAGTTGAATATGCCCATGTAAAGCCCCAGCTTTTCCGGTGGCAATACGCCTGCCAGAATGACATAGGGCATGGTCAGGATCGACGCCCAGGCAATGCCGATGCCGATCATCGGCACGATCAACATCTGCTGGTCGCGGATGAAGAGCAGCGAGGCATAGCTCGCCGCGCCGATCAACAGGCTGACCAAATGGGTCCGTGCCGGGCCGATGCGCGCGGACAGGCCGGGAAGGATGAAGGCGGCGAGCGTCGCCACCGCGCTATAGACCGCAAACAGCACGCCCACCCAATTTCCCGCCGCGTTATAGGCAGTCGACGTCGTGTTTGCCGAGCCAAACACATATTGGGCAACGACGGGGGTCATATAGACCCACATGGTGATCAGCGCCCCCCAGGTGAAAAACTGTGCGACCGCCAGCTTGCGCATGGTGGGGGGCATGGTGACGAGATCGCTCATGATATGGACGAGCAACCCCTGCGTCCGCCCCGCGAGCACCAATTGGCGGGCGATGAGCTGCGCCAGCCCGAACAAGGCGAGCAGCACCGCGACGAAATAGGCCTCCTTGGACAAGCCAGCCACCCAGGCCAGGCCCGCGCACGCGCCGCTGATCGCCAGCCACAGCCACCAGCGCTGTGGCGCCACGATCTTGGAACTGACGCCGGGGATATGATCGGGTTCGCCGCCGTCGGAAAAGCGCGCCAGTTCAGCGGGCGCATATTCGCGGGTCGTGAATACCGTCCACAACACCGCCAGCAGCAGCAGCGTGCCGCCCAGATAAAAGCCGTATCGCACCGTATCGGGCACCTGTCCGGCGGCCGCAACATTGCCAACGCCCAACCGTTCCAGCGCATAGGGCGCGAGCGACGCGACCACCGCGCCCGCCCCGATAAATCCGGTCTGGAACGCATAGCCCGCCGGACGCTGCGCCTTGCCCAGCATATCACCGACAAAGGCGCGGAACGGCTCCATCGACACGTTGAGCGAGGCATCGAGCAGCCACAAGGTCGCCGCCGCCGCCCAGATCGCCGGGGCGTTGGGCATGAAAAACAGGGCAAGCGTGCACAAGATGGCGCCGGCCAGGAAATAGGGTCGCCGCCGCCCCAGCGGCCCCCAGGTGCGATCGCTGTAATAGCCGATGATCGGCTGCACGATCAGCCCGGTGAGCGGCGCCGCCACCCACATCAGCCCAAGATTGTCGAGCGGCGTGCCCAGCGATTGAAAAATGCGGCTGGCATTGGCGTTTTGCAGCGCAAAGCCGATCTGGATGCCGAAGAAACCGAACGAGATATTCCAAAGCCCGGTCCAGGGCTGGCGCGGCCGTTGCTGCATTTGTTCCTTCCCGTTGATATCCGGGGGCCTGCGCCGCCCCTCTCGCGCGCGAGGGTGGCGGGGCTGCCGCCGCCGCGCAAGGGGCTATCGCGGTGGGATCAGGCCGGGACGGTCGAGCGGCGGACGATCAACCGCGCGGGCAGGGCGACGCTTTCAACCGCTTCGCCGCGTATCTGGCGCAGCAGCGTGTCCACCAGCATCTCCCCTGCGGCGCGATAATCCTGGGCAACCGTGGTGATGGGCGGGTGCATCAGGCTGGCAGCGGGAATGTCATCAAAACCCACCACTGCAACATCGCCGGGAACGCTCGACCCGGCTTCCTCAAGCGCCCGCATCGCGCCGATCGCGATTAGGTCGCTCGCGGCAAAGATCGCGTCGAAACCAATGCCGCGATCGATCAATTGCCGGGCGGCAAGATAGCCTGATTGCTCGGTCGATAACGCATCGACCCGCAGGGCCGGATCGGCAGCGAGTCCGGCGTCGGCCAAGGCATCGCGCAGCCCCAGATAGCGATCATGAAATTCGGGATAATGGCTGGTCGCTTCGCCCAGAAAGGCGATGCGGCGTCGGTTGCGCTCGAGCAGATGATGGCCGGCACTGCGCCCGCCGCCGCGATTGTCGCAGCCAATCGTTACCCCGGGCTGGCCAGGCTGAACCGATCCCCACCGGACGAAATGCGTGCCTTGCGCGACCAGCGCGTCGAGACGGGCGCGGTAGAGTTCGTAATCGCCATAGCCCAGCAGGATAATGCCGTCCGCCTTGTGGCTGTCTTCATAGTCGACATGCCAATTCGCCGACATTTGCTGAAACGAGGTCAGCAGATCATAACCGCGCAGCGCGCAGGTCCGCGTCAGTGACCCCAGCATCGAGAGAAAAAACGGATTGATCAGCGAATCATCCGCCGTCTGATCTTCGAAAAACAGCAAGGCCAGCGTGTTTGACTGACGTTTGCGCAGGCTCGATGCGTTTTTGTCGACGGTGTAATTGAGCTGTCGCGCAATGGCTTCGATCCGCTTGCGCGTCGCCTCGCTCACCGCCGGGCTGCCCGAAAGGGCGCGCGATACCGTTGGTTGCGATACGCCGGCCAGCGCGGCGATGTCGAACGACGTCGGCCTGTCCTTCATCGGCCTGGTTTCAGATCCTTCCTGC
>CANJKQ010000247.1 GCA_947474905.1 Pseudomonadota bacterium
GCGGATCGAGCACCTCGACCAGCTCGGGCGGGTCGGGTGGCTCCGGCGGGTCGGGTGGTTCATCCACCTCATCCAGCACCGGCGGCTTTTCATCGGGCAGCACCTCGTCAAGCTCATCGGGATCGATTTCGTCGGCAAGCGGTGGCTCGGGCGGGTCGTCCGGCTTCATCTCTTCGGCGAGCGGCGGCTCGGGCGGGTCGAGCAGCAGCGGCAACGTCTCGTCGGCAAGCGGCGGCAGCAGCAGCTCAGGCAATGTCTCGTCTTCGTCGAGCGGCAACGTGTCGTCGTCTTCCTCCTCGTCGGGCAATGTCTCGTCCTCGGCATCGTCGAGCGGCAATGTGTCGTCCTCCTCGTCGACCTCGTCCTCTTCGTCGTCGAGCGGCAACATCACTTCCTCGGCATCGTCCTCGACCAGCAGCTCATCCTATGGCTCGTCGAGCGCGGGGTGGAGCACGTCGAGCGGCATCACCAGCTCGTCGAGCACCAGCACGTCTAGCGGCACGACCGGCTCGACCGGCGGCCCGCCCGCCGACGTGCCCGCGCCGCCGATGATGCTGCTGTTCGGCCTCGGCGCCAGCGGGTTGGTCGCGCGCAAGCGGCTGGCGAAGAAGGCGTCGGCTTAAGCCATTATCGTCATGCCGGACTTGTTCCGGCATCCACGGGGCGGCAGCGGAAGAGCTAAGGCCTCTTGACCAGCACGCGCCCCATGGTGCCCCCGGCACAAGGCCGGGGTGACGACAACCGCTAAACCCGGACAAACCAGACTCCCATCTGCCCATCTCCGTTCGTCCCGGCCGCTTACACTCCGTTCGTCCCCACCCCTTTCACTCCGTTCGTCCCGAGCGAAGTCGAGGGACGGGAGGCCTCGCAGAGACTTGCCGTACCCGTGTCTCGACTTCGCTCGACACGAACGGAGGGAGCTTGGTTGAACATCTGAGCCTCCGGGTTGACGGGGTGAGCCTCCCGGTTGGCCGGAGTTTACCAATCCGTTCGTCCCGAGCTCAGTCGAGGGACGGGAGGTCTCGCAGAGTTTTTCCGAGCGTGTCTCGACTTCGCTCGACACGAACGGGACTTGGGCGCGGGTCCGAACGAAATGGGGGCCACCGGCCAATCGGAGGGGCCGGGCCTGACACGAACGGAGTGCGGGCGACCCGCGCCAACAGAGCGAGAATGACGTTGTGGCAGGCTTGCGCACGCCACAGCGCCTCGCCATAGCCCGACGCCATGCACGATATCCGTTCCATCCGAAACGACCCCGAGGCTTTTGACGGGGGGCTTGCGCGTCGCGGTCTGGCGCCGCTTGCCGCCGAGTTGATCGCGCTCGATGAAGAACGCCGCGCGGTCGTGACCGAGCTGCAGACCGCGCAGGCGCGCCGTAACGAAGCATCAAAGGCCATCGGCGCCGCCAAGGCAGCCAAGGATGAAGCGACGGCGCAGGCGCTGATGGCGGAAGTTGCCGCGCTCAAAGACCGGATGCCCGCGCTGGAAGAACAGGATCATGCGCTCGGCACGGCACTGGAGGATCGCCTCGCCGCCATCCCCAACCTCCCCCTCGCCGACGTGCCCGACGGCGCCGACGAGAACGAGAACCAGCTAATTCACGAACGCGGCACCCTGCCCCATTTCGACTTCACCCCCGCCGAACACGACGCCATCGGCACCGCGCTCGGCCTCGATTTCGAAACCGGCGTCGCGCTTGCGGGCGCGCGCTTCACGCTGATCCGGGGGGCAGCCGCGAAGCTCCACCGCGCGCTCGGCCAGTTCATGCTCGATGTGCTGGCCGAAGATCATGGCTATGAGCAGGTCGTGCCCCCCTTGCTGGTGCGCGACGAAGCGGCGTTCGGCACCGGGCAGCTCCCCAAGTTCGCCGAGGATCTGTTCAAGACGACCGATGGCCGCTGGCTGATTCCCACCGCCGAAGTCAGCCTGACCAACATCGTCCGCGAGCAGATTTTGCCTGAAGAGGCCCTGCCGCTGCGCTTCACCGCGCTCACCCCGTGCTTCCGCTCCGAAGCGGGCGCGGCGGGGCGCGATACGCGCGGGCTGATCCGCCAGCACCAGTTCGAAAAGGTCGAGATGGTCTCCATCACCACGCCCGACCAGTCCGAAGCCGAGCATGAGCGGATGACCGCGTGCGCCGAAGATATCCTGACACGACTCGGCCTCCCTTTCCGCCGTATGAAGCTGTGCACCGGCGACATGGGCTTGTCCGCCGCTCGCACCTACGATCTGGAGGTGTGGCTGCCCGGCCAGGGGCGCTATCGCGAAATCTCGAGCTGCTCGACCTGCACCGATTTCCAGGCGCGGCGGATGAATGCGCGCTATCGCCCCGCCGAGGAGAAGCAGACGCGCTTCGTCCACACCCTCAACGGCTCGGGCCTCGCGGTCGGCCGCACGCTCGTTGCCGTCATCGAGAATTACCAGCAGGCGGATGGATCGGTCGCGATCCCCGAGGCACTGCACCCCTATCTCAAAGGCCTCAACCGGCTGGAGCCTGCCCGCTGATGCGCATCCTGCTCACCAATGACGATGGCGTCAACGCACGCGGCATGGCGGTGCTGGAGGCGATCGCGCGCGAATTGTCCGACGATATCACCATCGTCGCGCCGATCGAGGAGCAATCGGGCAAGAGCCGCTCGCTCACCATCACCCAGCCCGTCCGCTTGCGCCAGTTGGGCGAGCGGCGCTATGCCGTCACCGGCACGCCGACCGATGCGGTGATGATGGCGCTGGCGCATGTGATGAAGGATGCCCCGCCCGATCTGATCCTGTCCGGCGTCAATCGCGGCGCCAATCTGGGCGAGGATGTCAGCTATTCGGGCACCGTCGCCGCGGCGATGGAAGGCGCGCTCGCCGGCATCCGCTCGATCGCGCTCAGCCAGCGCGAAGCGGTGCGCGGCAGCGGCGATCAGGTGACGTTCGATTGCGCCGAGGCCTGGGGCGCCAAGGTGCTGCGGCCGTTGATCGAGGCGCCGCTCGCGCCGCGCAGCCTGGTCAATATCAACTTCCCGCCGGTCGCGCCCGATGAGGTGAAAGGCGTCAAGCCCGTCGCCCAGGGGCTGCGCGATTATGGCGGGTTAAAGCTGGTCGAAGGGACGGATCCGCGCGGCTATCCCTATTTCTGGTATGGCCTGCGCCGCGTTGCCCACACCCCCGCCGCCGATACCGACCTTGAGGCAATCGAGCAGGGCTATATCACCGTTACGCCCCTGCATCTCGACCTGACACATCATGGCTCGCTTGCTATGCTGCGCAACGCCTATCGATAGGAATGGAGCGTCATCATATAATCCTATCGTCACCCCGGCCTTGAGCCGGGGTCCCGCTAAAAGTGAGCCGTGGGAAGAAGCGGGACCCCCGGCGCAAGGCCGGGGTGACGGGAGGCGATAAGGAAGATCGCTGGCAGTGTCAGCGAAAGCGGAGCGGGAGGGAATGGAATTGGGCAAGGGGTTGGCAAGCATCGCGCTGGCGCTGCTGATAGCGGGCTGCATTCCCAACCAGGATTATATCCCCGCCGATCAACCGCCCCCCGATCGCGGCCGCGGCGATGCGCCCGAACGGCTCGTTCCGCCCGATTTCGGGCCGGAACGCGGCGATGACGCCACCCGATCC
>CANJKQ010000248.1 GCA_947474905.1 Pseudomonadota bacterium
ACCGCATTTTCCAGCCGTCGGGTGATGGTGGCGGCATCCCAGCTGCGGATGGTTTCGGACACCAGCCGAACGATGCCGTCGCCATAATCGGCGACGGTGCCCACGGCGGCGCGGCGGAAAAAGCGGTTGATCGTCGTCTTGAGCCGTGAATCGCTCTGCAACGTCGATCCCAACGCCTTAAGGGCTTCGGCAAGCCGCCCGTCGCGCCCGGCGGCGGGATCGCGGGCAATGCGGATCAGCGTCACCCGCGCCTGTTCCCACAGCCCGTCAATCCAGCGCTGCATCGCCGGGTTGCCGATAATCTCGAGCTTCAGCCGCTCGACGCGCGCCTGCATTTCGGGATCATATTGCAGGTCGAACGCGAGCTGCTTCAGCCCCTCTTCCGCCTTGCCGCGCAGAGGATGGCCGGGGTCGACCGCCATTTCCGCCAGCATCTGATCGAGCCCGTCGATGATCTTGTTGGCAAGCGTCTCGTCCAGCCCGGTCCAGCGCATGATCGATCCGGCGCGCTCGCGCACCATCGCGCGGATCAACGGCTCGTTCGCCTCCAGCGTGCGCCCCGCCCAGCGGACAATGCCGTTGAGCAGCGGCACATGCCGGTCCTGCGCAATCGCGGCGTCGAGCGCCTGGCCGATCAACGGGGCGATATCGAGCCCGCGCAGCCGCTGGGCAATGGTCGATTTGGCCATGCCGCCCAGCCGTTCCTGGTCGAGCGATTCGAGCACATCACCCGCCAGCCGCCCGGCGCCCAGCCGCAATCGCCCGCCGCCGCCCCCTTCGGGATCGGCAAGCCAGCGCCCCACCGACCCCGCCACATCGAGCCGCCGCATCCGCCGGGCAACGATGCGCGGCACCAGAAAATTGCTCCTCAGAAACGCCGCCAGCGTATCGCCAATCCGGTCCTTGTTGCGCGGCACCAGCGCGGTGTGCGGGATCGGCAGGCCGAGGGGATGGCGAAACAGCGCCGTGACCGCGAACCAGTCGGCCAACCCGCCCACCATCGCCGCTTCGGCAAAGGCGCGCAAAAAGCCAAGGGCGGGATAGGCCGGCTGCAGGGCGCGGGCGACCAGGAACAGGCTGGCCATCAGCACCAGCAAGCCCGTCGCGACCAGCCGCATACGGATCAGCGCGGGCGGCGGGGCATCGGTGCCGGGCATGCGAGCAAACAGCATCATCCCCGGCACAATCCCCGAAAGCGGGGAACGTTCAAGCCCCCTGCCTTCGGCACCTTTATCATTCCGCCGGCTGGATGCCGCCCTCGCCGGGGTGGAAGCCGACCGGCTTGGGGCCGCCGCCCTCAATCAGGGGGCGACTTTCGTCACCCGGCCGATAGGTGAGCAGGCGCCTGCTGAGCCGCGGGCCCATCCATTGCTCAATGCCGACCGCGATCGAGAAACCGGCGGGCACGATGACCAGCGTCAACACCGTCGACACGATCAGCCCGCCAATCACCGTCACGCCCATCGGCGCGCGGAAGCTGCCATCGCCGGTCAGCGACAGCGCGACGGGCAGCATGCCCGCCACCATCGCCACGGTGGTCATCACGATCGGCTGGGCACGCTTGTGGCCGGCATCGAGGATGGCGACGTCGCGCGGCACGCCCTTATACATTTCCTCCAGCGCGAAATCGACGAGCAGGATCGAATTCTTGGCAACAATGCCAAACAGCATCAGCAGGCCGATAAAGACGGGCATCGACACCGCGTCCCCCGCCAGCCGCAAGGCCAGCGCCGAGCCGAGCGGCGCCAGCACCAGCGCGCCCATATTGACCAGCGGCGGCACCACGCGCTTGTAGAGCAGCACCAGCACCGCAAACACCATCAGCACGCCCGATATGACCGCGACGACGAAGTTGACCAGCAACTCGGCCTGCCACTTCGCGTCGCCGATCGTCAATTGCTGCACGCCGGTCGGCAGATGTTGCAGCGCGGGCAGCGCCTGGATCTTGGTCATCGCGTCGCCCGTCACCTTGCCGGGCGCCAGATCGGCGCCGATGCTGATGCGGCGCGTCAAATTGGTATGCTGGATCAGCGTCGGGCCGGACCCAAAGCCGATATCCGCGACCACGCCCAGCGGCACCGATCCGCCATTGGCGGTGGGCACGGGCAGGTTCTTGATCGTCGACAGGTTGCGCCGCGATTCCTCGGCCAGCGCGACGCGGATCGGAATTTGCCGGTCGGATAGCGAGAATTTGGCGGCATTCTGGTCGGTTTCGCCTTGCGTCGCGATCAGGATGGTCTGGCTGAGCGCCGCCGTCGTCACCCCCATGCTGGCCGCAAGGTCGAGGCGCGGCTTGATGCTGATTTCCGGCCGTTGCAAGTCGCCCACCACGCGCGGCGCGCGAATTTCGGTCAGATGCGCCATCTGCTCGACCAGATCATTGGCGGTTTTGGTGAGGAGCACCGGATCGCTGCCACCCAGCGTAATCGTAATGTCCCGTCCCGAATTGCCGCCACCGCCGCCATTGCCCTGCGACCGGAAGAAAATCCGCGCATCGGGAATTTGATTGAGTTCGGGCGCATACGCACGCTCAAATTCGGTGCTGGTCTGCTTGCGGTCCTTGCGCAGCGTCAGGAATACGTTCGCGTTGCCGACATTGATGCTGGTAAAGGCATTGTCGACCTCTGGCGCGCGTTCGATAAGGTGGGTGACGCGTTCGGCAACCGCGCGGGTTTCATCCAGCGTGGCGCCCGGCGCGAGCTGAATGCTGATCTGGCTGAAATCCTGGTTCAACTTGGGCTGAAACGTCAGCGGAATAGCGGGCAGCACGCCGGGCAATCCGGCAAAGGCAATGATCGTGGCGACAAAGGCAAGCGCCCCGATTCCCATTGTTTTCCAGCGATTAGCGAGCGACCAGCGCAGCGCGCGCATATATTGGTCCATCATCCAGCCCTCGCCATGCGAGGCCGCGCCAAAGGCTTTCAGGAAATAGGCCGCGATCATCGGCGTGATCATGCGCGCAACCGCGAGGCTCATCAGCACCGAGACGACGACCGTCAGGCCGAAATTCTTGAAGAATTGGCCCGAAATGCCCGGCATCAGCGCGACGGGCAGGAACACCGCGACGATCGACATGGTCGTCGCCAGCACGGCAATGCCGATCTCGTCCGCCGCGTCGATCGCTGCCTGATAGGCGGTTTTGCCCATGCGCATGTGGCGGACGATATTCTCAATCTCGACGATCGCGTCGTCGACCAGCACGCCCGCGACCAGGCTCAGCGCCAGCAAGCTCAGGAAGTTGAGCGTGAAGCCCATCAGATACATGAAAAAGAAAGCAGGGATGGCAGAGAGCGGGATGGCGATCGACGAAATCACCGTGGCGCGCCAATCGCGCAGAAACAGGAAGACAACCACGACGGCGAGAAAGGCGCCCTCAATCATTGCCTCGATCGCCGAATTATACTGGATCTTGGTATAATTGACGCTGGTGAACAGCTGGGTGAAGTGGACCTTAGGATTGTCCTTTTCCAGCTGTTTTAACACCTTGAGCGCGCCGTCATAGACCGCGACGTCCGACGCGCCTTTGGCACGCTGGAAATAGAAAGAGACGACGGGATGGCCGTGCATCAACGACACCGAGCGCTGCTCGGCATAGAGGTCTTTCACCTCG
>CANJKQ010000249.1 GCA_947474905.1 Pseudomonadota bacterium
CCCCGGCAGCAGCACCGGCGCCTGCTGCGGCTCCGGCCGCCGGCGCTGGAGGAACGAAGACAGCCAAGTGACCGACGCCAAGACGAGGTAATCCTGCGCCCCGCTCAATGCCGAGCGGGGCGTTGTCTTGCCGTTCGCGATGATCGAAAGGGCAGGCGATGCTGGTGCTGACCGAGCGCAATCACCCGTTGCGTGCCAGCCTGTCGGCGGAAATGCATTTGCGCCGCTTGCCGATCATCGCGGCGCCGTGCCGATTGATGCAGGTGATCGTCGTGCTGGGCGAACATGGCGCCCGGCATAGTCACGCCCATATCGCCGCCCTTGCCAAGACCCATGGGGTGACGATCGCCGACGGGGCGCGTTACGCCAGTTTCACCGTCGATGATGGCGCGCTGGTATGGGAGCGGCACACCGAGTTTGCGAGCTATACGTTCATCCGCGATGGTGCCTTTGATGCGCCGTTCGATCCGGCGCTGTTCGACGCGATGGCGGCGCCGGTGCTGGCGGAAATGCCCGGCCAGGTCATTCGCGCGACGCAGATTGCGGTCGCCGCGGCGAGCTGGCCGCTGCCCGATCGCGCCACGCTCGACGTGTGGTTCACCCGCGATGCGCTGATCGTCTGCGACGTTATCGACGGCAAGGCGCGAGTGCTTTCTGATTTCCGGCTGCACAATGACGGTTTTGGCCGCCTGCTCATCATCGATCAGGGTATGGAAGGTGACGAGCCGTCGCAACTGGTGCAGCGCGTGCAGGAACTCGGCAATTACCGCAATATGGCGCTGCTCGCGTTGCCGCTGGCGCAGCAACTGACGCCCGAAGTGTCGAACCTGGAGCGCCGGCTCGCCAAGCTGACGCATGACGTGTCGGAACGCGAGCGGGGCGACGACGCGCTGCTCGATGAACTGACCTATCTGTCGGGCGAGCTTGCCCGGCTGGTCGAACAGACGCGCTATCGCATGTCGGCAACGCGCGCTTATGGCCAGCTGTCGACCGAGCGGCTGGCCGCGCTGCACGTGGCAGCGGTGCGCGGCTACCAGACATTGACCGATTTTACCGAGCGGCGGCTGATGCCGGCACTGCGCACATGCGACAGCTTTTCCGCCCGGCTCGATGATTTGTCGCAGCGCGCCGCCTGGACCAGCGAGCTGTTGCGCACGCGCATCGACATCGCGCTCGCCAAGCAAAATCGCGATCTGCTCGCGTCGATGAACCGACGCACCCAGCTCCAGCTGCGGCTGCAACAGGCGGTGGAGGGGCTGTCGGTCGTCGCGATCAGCTATTATTCGGTCGCGCTGCTCGGCTATCTGGTCAAGGCGACCGATGGCATCGATCATGAAAAGACGATGGCGCTGGTGGTGTTGCTCGTCGCGGGCGGCGTGGCGCTGGGGCTGAGGCTGCTCCGCCAGCGGATCGGCGGGCATGGCGACCCGCGCGGCCAAGATTGACTCATCGTTGATGCTACGGAATGACGCCCCGAAAGGGTAAAGGGGGCGATCAGCATGGCAAGCACGGCGCGGCGGCGGCATTGGTCGGGCCTCCCCTGGCTGGCAACGCCGCGCGGGCCCGCCTTTGCCCTGAACCGCGACCGCCGCATCTATATTCTATGGATCGCGCTGATCTGGGCGGGGATGCTCGTCGGGTTCCTGCCCGATCTGACGCGCTACATGGCGGAAACGCCGCCGCCACCCCTGATCCTTCACCTCCACGGTATCGTCTATTTCGTCTGGCTGGCCCTGGTCACCGCGCAGATCGCGCTGGTCGAGGGCCGCAGGCCCGCGCTCCACAAGCAGCTTGGCTGGTGGCTGGTTGGGCTGTCGGTCGCGATCGTGCCGCTCGCGTTGGTGGCAGCGATGGTCGATATGGCGCGGCAGGTAGCCCAAAATCCCTACACGCCTGAATTCCTCGCGCTGGAATTCCAGTCGCTCACCGTCTTTTCCATCCTGCTTGGGCTGGCCGTGCAGCTGCGGCGCGATCTGGCCGCGCATAAAAGGCTGATGATCCTGCTGACGGTCGATTTCCTTGATCCCGGCACCTCGCGCGCCTTCAGCTTCTTCAGCCCGATCCATCCCAATGGCGCCTTCGGCTTCTGGCTCAATTTCTTTTGGGCGAACGCCGCGATGGTCATCCTGATGATGGCGTGGGATGTGTGGCGGCATGGCCGCGTCCACCCCGCGCTGCTCGCCGGGGGAGCGTTATTGGCGACGGGCGAGGCGCTGGCGGTGTGGGGGCAATTCTCACCCGCTTGGCATGCCACCGCCGCGAGCCTCGTCACCGCATGGGGCTGGACCGGATGAAAAAGGGGCCCCGGCATCGCTGCCAGGGCCCATGAAAGGTCGGCCGGAGGAAGGAGTTCAGGCCGCCATCGCCCGGCGGGCCAGCTCGCACTGCGACCAGATTTCGGACAGCGCGTGGACCAGCCGGTTGATATCGTCGTCGCTATGGACGGGCGACGGCGTCAGCCGCAGCCGTTCGGTGCCGACGGGCACGGTCGGGTAGTTGATCGGCTGAACATAAATGCCGTGGTGCTCAAGCAGCCAGTCGCTGATCCGTTTGCACTTCTTGGCATCACCCACCATCACCGGAATGATGTGGCTGGGGTTTTCCATGGTCGGAATGCCGATCGCGTGAAGGCGGCGGCGGACGGTGGCCACCCGCTCCTGATGCGCCTCCCGCTCGGCATTGCTTTCCTTCAGGTGACGGATGCTGGCGGCGGCACCCGCAGCGAGCGCCGGCGGCAGCGCGGTCGTGAAGATGAAGCCGCTCGCAAAGCTGCGTACGAAATCGACCAACGCGGCTGAGCCGGTGATATAGCCACCCATCACGCCATAGGCCTTACCTAGCGTGCCCTCGATCACGTCGATGCGGTGCATCAGCCCTTCGCGCTCGGCAACGCCGCCGCCGCGCGGGCCGTAGAGGCCGACGGCATGGACTTCGTCGATGTAGCTCAGCGCGCCATGCTTTTCGCAGACGTCGAGGATTTCGGCGATCGGGGCAATGTCGCCATCCATCGAATAGACGCTTTCGAACGCGACCAGCTTGGCGCGACCGGGCTCAACCTCGCTCAGCAACCGATCCAGGTCAGCGGGGTCATTATGCTTGAAGCGGCGGCATTCGGCGCGGCTGTGGCGAATGCCTTCGATCATCGAGGCATGGTTGAGCGCGTCTGAAAAGACCACACAATTGGGCAGCTTTGACGCCAGCGTGGAAAGCGCCGCCCAATTCGACACATAGCCGCTGGTGAACAGCAGCGCCGCTTCCTTCTGGTGTAGATCGGCGAGCTCGCGTTCCAGCTCGACATGGGCATGGGTGGTGCCCGAAATGTTGCGCGTGCCGCCCGCGCCGGCGCCGCATTTGTCGAGCGTGTCGTGCATCGCCGCCATCACCTTGGGGTGCTGGCCCATGCCGAGATAGTCGTTGGAGCACCAAACGGTGACATGGCCGACGCCGTCGTCGGTATAATGATTGGCGTGGGGAAAGGCGCCCGCCTTGCGCTCCAGCTCAGCAAAGATGCGGTAGCGGCCATCCGCCTTGATCGCATCGAGCTCGCCCTGGAAAAATGTCTCGTAATCCATCCCTTAACTCCCCACGGTGACC
>CANJKQ010000250.1 GCA_947474905.1 Pseudomonadota bacterium
CCGGCGCGCGGCGCCAGCAACGCTTTCAGCATGCTGCGGGTGATCGGGTTGCGATCGACGACAAGCAGTGCCAACCCGTCCGATATCGCTTCTGTCGGCCGGGCAATTTGCGGGGCCAGCACCAGCGGAATGTCAAGCGTGAAGGTCGACCCTTCGCCTGGCTGGCTCGATACCGTTACATCGCCGCCCATGGCGCGCGCCAGATTGCGGCAGATGGAAAGCCCCAGCCCCGTTCCGCCGAATTGGCGCGTCGTCCCCGCATCGCCCTGACGGAAAGATTCGAAGATCAATTCCTGTTTTTCGGCGGGAATGCCGATGCCGGTGTCGCTGACCGCGATGGACAGCCGCTCGCCAGATACTGCAGCGCTAAGCGTAATACGGCCCGCCTTGGTGAATTTCAGGGCGTTGGACATCAGGTTGAACACGATTTGCCGCAAGCGGGCGGCATCGCCAATAATCAGGCGCGGGCAGTCATCCGCCTGCATGTCAAAGGCGATGCCCTTGGTGGTTGCCTGGTCCTGCCACATCCGCGCCATGTCGGTCAGCATCGCGGACAGATCGAACGGCGCCTCCTCGATCGTCATATTGCCGGTTTCCATCTTGGCGACGTCGAGAATGTCGTCGACCAGTGCCCGCATTGTCACGCCCGCACCGTGTACGACGCCGATCCGGTCGCGCGTTTCGGCGGAAAGCCGGGCGTCGTTCAGCATCACTTGCGTCATGCCCAGAATGCCGTTCAGCGGCGTGCGGATTTCATGGCTGGTCGTCGCCAGAAATTCGGTTTTGGCGGCCAGGGCCTTTTCAAGCGCGCTGTTGCTTGCGGCAAGGTCAATATTGGCCGCGCGCACTTCGTTGCGGCTCCGCCGCAGGGTGACGATGCCAAATCCCAACATGCCGAACACAATCAGCGCTGCGATCGCTGATCCCGCAAACAAGATCCGCTGGAATCGCGCGCGCGACCGTTCAAGCTCCAAGCTGCGCTGTGCGTCGGCCCGCCGCAGCTGCGCGATCTTCAAATCCTGATTCGCGTAATCGAACTTCGCCGCCATCAGCGACGTATTGGTCGATGCGGCGAGCTGCGTTGCCTGGTCATCCAGCCGTTTGAGCGCCATCAGATGCGCAAGCGCGAGCTTCTGGTCTCCGGCACGCTGATAGATCTTGAAGGCGGTTTCATGGCTTTCGCGGAAGCTGAGGCGCGTCTGGGTAAGATCGAGCCCCGCAAAGACGCGGCCAATCAGGCTGCGCGCCTCGCCGATGCGCCCCTCTTCAAAAGCGGCGAGCGCGGCGACGTTCCAGAACTGCTCCTCCGCCGACGGATCGCCCGATGCGCGCGCCAGCTGAATGCCGCGCCGGATCGAGGCATCGGCGTCACTAACCTGCCCCGCCCCCAATTGCGCCCGCGCCAGATTGCGCAACACCTGCGCCTCAAGACTGGGCGACTTCAGCGACCGGGCAATGAGGAGGGCTTGTTTGAATTGTTCAATGGCGCCTTCGTATTTTGCTGCCTCTTTCTGAACATTGCCGCGATTATTATATATCGCCACAAGCATTTTAGGATCGGATGCAACATCGTCCAATGCCTGCTTGTAATATTTTTCGGCATTGTCATAATCTTTTGCTTCTTTGTATAGCGAGGCAATGGAAAGTAGTGCAATCGATCGATTGCGTCGGTCATTCACTGTTTGAAATACGCGATATGCGCGCTGATAATCATCCAGAGCTTGCGCAACGTCTGGCTTTGATGTCGAAATCCAGCCCTTTGATAAAAGGATATTGCCGAGGAGAGGGGTTATTTTACGATAGCTAATGGCTTTTTGAAGAGCCCTGCTGATATATGGCGCCGCCATATCGATTTTATTTTGGCGTATATATGCTTCGCCCTCAAGCCATTCTGCAGTCGCGATTGCGATTACGCGATTGGACAAAGTGGGCGCCGTTTTGCTGAATTCTTCGGCAGCACGTCCGATCGCCTCTGCCTGCGCGGGTGATGATAACATTGCGTCTTTTGCCTGCGCGACCATTGCGTCGAACTTGCGATCGTCGGCAGTGCCGCCGACCGATGCGACGACGGGAGCGGCGGACGTCCCAGAGGCAGGAACGTTGACCAGCGCCAGAAAAAGCAAACCAAAGGCAGACGACAATTTCATTCCGGCACCATCGCCGATTTATCTTAAGCGCGCGCTAACGCCGCTACGCCCGGTCAGGCGCGTTTCCAGAAGCTGGCCGGGCCATTGAAAGAGGCCTTGGGGCTGGCGGTGGCAGCAAGGTAACGCTGCTCGTCCAGATATTGCACCAGCGCGTCGAGCGAGATGGGGCGGCTGATCAGATAGCCCTGTACCATGTCGCAACCCATGACGGTGAGCAGCGCCAGCGCCGCCTGGGTTTCAACCCCTTCGGCGGTCACTTCCATGTCGAGCGCATGGGCAAGGTCAATCGTTGACCGCACGATCAACGGGTCGCGATTGCTGCTTGTCAGTTGAACGACGAACAGCTTGTCGATCTTGAGTTCGGTAGCGGGCAGCTGCTTCAGATAGGCGAGCGACGACAGGCCGGCACCATAATCGTCGATGGCGATCGGGATATTCATCTCCGCGAACACCTGAAGATGATTGATCGCGGTCTGCGGATCGCGGATGACCGACGTTTCGGTAATCTCGAACCCGATCTTGGCACCGCCATCGCGCACCAATTGGCAGGCATGCGCCACAAATACCGTATCGGCGAGCAACTGGCCCGATATGTTGACGAATACCGTCAAATCATGGCCGCATTGCGAGAGGTGCTTCTGGTTGGCGATGACCTGTTCAAGCGTCCACAAGGTCAGCTTGCCGATTACGCGGCCGTCTTCCGCAGCGGGAATGAAATCGCCGGGCAAGATAAGCCCGCGCGTTGGATGCTGCCAGCGCACCAAGGCTTCCACCCCGGTCACTTCCTGACGACGCAGATGGACCTTGGGCTGATATTGCAGGAACATCTCGCCACGCTCAATCGCTGCGTCGAGCTCCTGGATCAACATGGCATGATCAATGGCGGGACCAGCGTGGCAAAGATCAGTGACGACAACGCGCCGTTCCGCGCGCGCGACGCTCAACGCCCGCTCGGCTGCCTCGACCAGGACCAGGTCATCGGCCCCCAAGGCAGGCGCGATCGCTGCGGCGATCGCGACATCGACCATATGCTGTTCGCCGTCGAGATTGAAAAGCTGATCAAAGGCGTGGCGCAGATCGTTGACGATGGCTTCGGCGGCCGCAAGCCCGTCGACATCGCCTTGCAGGTCAATGGCCTGACGGCCGGTAATGCCGATTTGCAGCTGTGTGCAATGGGCTGAGGCGCGTTCGGCGACGTCGAGCACCAGGCGGTCGGCGCGCGGCACGCCCAGGTGGCGACGCAGCAGCGCAAAATTCTGGATTTCGATGGTACACAGCATTTGCCACCGCGTGGCGGGGCCAATCGCCTGGCCCGTATCGGCGGGTGCCTCTTCAAACAGGGTGAATTGCGGCGAGTGCGCCTTGGCGGTGCGATGGGTTGGCGCACGGGACATCGCCGCGGCCACGGCGCGCGCCGCTCGGGGGCCGGATGGCCCGGC
>CANJKQ010000251.1 GCA_947474905.1 Pseudomonadota bacterium
CGAGCGTGATGATATCCAGTGCCTCGGCAATGGCATAACCCAGTTCGATTTCGCCATCATCGAAGCGCAACACGCCGATTTCGCCATCTTCCGGCAATGGGCCGACCGCATTGAGCGGGATGATGCCGCCGTCAATCGTCAGCCGCAGCGCCCCCGCCGTGTCGCGCGCGGCGCTGACCGGCACCAGCTCGACGCGGTCGACCGCCGACAGCGGCACCGCGCGACGGACGCCGTCAAGGTCGAGGAACAGCAGCGCCTGCGGCCCATTGTCATTGGCGGCCGTCGCTTCCTCCGCCTCGTCATGAAGGGTTTCGCGGTTGAACTGGATGCCGGCGCGCGCGGCGATGCCGGCGCCGTCGAGCAATAGCATCGGCAGACCCGTGTCAGGGAGCGTTTGCCCGGCATAAAGGCCCGACAGCATCACGGCGGGCGCGGCAGGCTTGATCACCAGTTCTTCGGTGTCGAGCACCGTGTCGACGCCCAGCGCATAGCTGCCGCCGTTGATCGCAACGATCGCCAGCATGGCGGCGGTGCCGGCGTCGCGGTCGGGCATTTTCAGCACCGCGCCAAGATCCACCAACGGCAGGCGCCGCTGGCGGACCGTCGCGACAAGCGCATCGCCGACCAGATCGATCCGAACGGCATCCCCGCGCACCGGCACGATTTCTTCAACCGATTGGCGCGGCAACGCAAAACGCTGCCCCCCGACGCCGACGACCACCGTTGAGATGATCGACAGCGTCAGCGGCACATGGATGGCGATCGTCAAGCCCCGGCCCGGCCGGTTGTTGAGATCGATGCGACCGCCAATCTGTTCGATATTGGCGCGCACCACGTCCATCCCGACGCCGCGCCCGGAAATCTTGGTGACTTGGTCTTTGGTGCTGAGGCCAGGCTGAAAAATCAGGTCAAGCCGCGCGCGCTCGCTCATGGTGCGCAGCTCAGCCTCGGGCCGAATGCCGGCAGCGGCGGCCTTCGCAACCAGCCGGGCGGTGTCGATGCCGCGACCATCATCGGCGATTTCGATGATGATCTGGTTGCCCGATTGGCGCGCGCTGACATTGAGCCGCCCCGTTTCGCGCTTTCCGGCGGCGCGGCGGTCAGCGGGCGATTCGAGGCCATGGTCGATCGCGTTGCGGATAATATGGACCAAAGGATCGCGCATCAGCTCGATCATTTCGCGGTCAAGCTCGACATCGGCGCCATCAATCGACAAGGCCACCGACTTGCCAAGTTCGGCCGCCGCATCGCGGACCAGCCGGGGCAGCGCCGAGAACAACCCGTCGATTTTCTGCATCCGCGTGCGGGTGACGGTATCGCGCATTTCCGCGACGGTCATCGACAAGCGCTCCAGCGCGGCTTCGATCGCGGGATCGACCGCGTCATGCCGCAGGCGCCGCGCCAGTTCGTTGCGGGCAAGCACCATGTCGGACATGCCGCTCATCATCCGGTCGAGCAGCTCGACATTCAGCCGGACGCTGCGCGATTGCGCGCGTTGCGCCAGGGGCGCGGGCGCGGCGGGCAGGTCGGATGTGGCTTGCTCGGCGCCCGCGTCACCGTCGGTGGACTCAGGCTCGACCGGGGCTGGTTCCAGCGCGGCGATCAACAGGTCTTCGCCGCTGTCATCCAGACCCGTGCCGATATCGATCGCCTCGATAATGTCGCCGATGCGATCGACAATGGCGAGCACGGCATTGACCAGCATCGAATCGGGCACGCGCTCGCCCGAGCGGACCTGCGCCAGCGCGTCTTCCGCCGCATGGCTGAGCCGGCTCAACCGGGGCAGATCAAGGAAGCCGCAGCTGCCTTTCACCGTGTGCACGAAACGGAAAATAGCGTCCAGCCGCGCCCGGTCCTGCGGGTCGGCTTCCCACATCACGATCTCGCCGGAGAGCGCAGCGAGCGTCTCGCGCGTTTCGGCAATGAATTCCTGCAGAAGGTCGTCCATTGAGCCCCAGCCTGCGACTGCTGGCGCCTTCCATGGCAACCCATTGGTTAAGGTCGAGTTTACCCGGCGTGAAAAGCCGCGCCAAAAAGCAGCACCGGCGCTTCGGGTGGAGACACCTGCACCGCGCCATTGCCTTGCGCCACCAGCGCATGGACCAGAAAAGCCGCCGCCGCGCGGGGCGTGACGGGAGCGTCGCGTTGCACCCCGGTCAGCGCGTCGCGCAGTTCCTGATCAAGCACGATGCGGGGGCCATCGCCGCGGACCACGATTTCCACCTGCCCATCGACGACTTCCGCACCGATATCGAGCTGTCCGCCGCGGATCAGCGCATCCCCGGCAATCAGCGCGAGGTTGAGCAGCACCTTGATCGCCGTTTTGGGCAGCACGCTATCCTCGATCACCCAACCGAGCGTCAGCCGGTGGTTATCGCCGAACAACCCCTCAATGGCGGCCCGCGCCTCGCGGGTATCGATCGTCTCGCCAAAGCCGCCTGCTGCGCCAAAAGCCAGACGGAAGAATTTGAGCTTATTGGCCGATGCCCGCGCGCTTTCGGCGAGCAGTTCCAGGCATCGCGCCCGCATTTCAGGATCATGTTCGTCCGCCAGCAATTCAAGCCCGTTGTTGAGCGCGCCGACGGGGCTCAACAGATCATGGCACAGGCGTGAGCAAAGCAAACTGGCAAAATCGACGGGGGTAATGGCCAAAGCGACGCGCTCCCTTGGAATTGCCGCTTCTTTGGCGCGGTGATCCGCTTGGCGCAAGGTCAGGCACGCGGGCTGGTCGCAGCGGGCTAACCGGCTATCACCAGATCGGACGCGATCAGGCCCGTCGGGCTGGCCCGCCACAGCGCGACATCACCGTCAGCGACAATCAGCCAATATTTCCCGTCAGGGGCCGCCATCGCCCGATCGGTCGCCGAGGGCGTTGGCTTTCCGCTCGGGTGTGAATGCCAATAACCGATCAGCTTTGGCCCGCCTGCCCGTTCCGCCCGCAAGGCAGCAAATAGCGCGGCGGGATCGATCTCAAAATGCCTCAGCGGATCGGCGGCGACATTGGCGCACAGGCTGACCTCGGCGATCCGCGCCGCTTCCCCGAACAACAACCCGCAGGCTTCGCGCGGCTGCGCCACGCTGGCCCAATGCGTCAGCGTAGCGATGTGCTTCCTTGATATTTCGACCGTCATTCCCATCTTCCTACAGGAATGTCCGGGGGTTCATCCACGATCATTGAAGCACGCATCGCCGACGCGGCGCACGGGCAACGGCTTGACCGCGCGCTGGCCGATGCCGTGCCCGATGTGTCGCGGGAACGGCTGAAGGCGTTGATGTCGGACGGCGCGGTGACCGACCAGCACGGCGCACCCGCGCGTGACCCTGCCCGCAAAGCCGCGGCCGGCCAGATGTTCATCATCACCCTGCCCCCGGCGCGACCGCTCGATACTCAGGCGCAGGACATCGCGCTCAAAATTGTGTTTGAAGATGACCATCTTATCGTCGTCGACAAGCCGGCGGGCCTGGTTGTCCATCCCGCCGCCGGCAATCTCGACGGGACGCTGGTCAATGCGCTGCTCCACCATTGTGCGGGCAAGCTGTCGGGCATTGGCGGGGTCGCGCGGCCCGGTATCGTCCACCGCATC
>CANJKQ010000252.1 GCA_947474905.1 Pseudomonadota bacterium
AGCAGCACGCAATGCGGCTGCTGGTCGATCGCATCGGTCAGCAGGCCACCCTGATCGTAGCCGACATAGCCCGGAGGGGCACCGATCAGCCGGCTGACCGAATGGCGCTCCATATATTCGGACATGTCGAAGCGCTGGAGCGGAATGCCCATGATGCTGGCGAGCTGACGCGCGACTTCGGTCTTGCCGACGCCGGTGGGGCCAGTGAACAGGTAATTGCCGATCGGCTTGTCGGGATCGCGCAAGCCCGCCCGGCTCAGCTTGATCGCGCTAGCCAGCTTCTCAATCGCCATGTCCTGGCCGAACACAACGCGCTTGAGGTCCGTTTCCAGCGTCGCGAGCGCCTTGGTATCGTCCTTCGACACCGATTTGGGCGGGATGCGCGCCATGGTGGCAATCACCGCCTCGATCTCCTTGGCGGTGATCGTCTTCTTGCGCTTTGACGGCGGCACCAGCATCTGCATCGCGCCGACCTCGTCGATCACGTCGATCGCCTTGTCGGGCAGCTTGCGGTCGTTGATGTAGCGCGCCGAAAGTTCCACCGCAGTCTTGATCGCGTCGGGCGTGTATTTGACCGAGTGGTGATCCTCAAACGCGGTGCGCAGCCCATTCAGGATCTTGACCGTATCCTCGATCGACGGCTCGTTGACGTCGATTTTCTGGAAGCGGCGGAGCAGCGCGCGATCCTTCTCAAAGTGATTGCGGAATTCCTTGTAGGTGGTCGAGCCGATGCAGCGGATCGTGCCGCCCGACAAGGCGGGCTTCAGCAGGTTGGAGGCATCCATCGCGCCGCCGCTCGTCGCGCCCGCGCCGATGACGGTGTGGATCTCATCGATGAACAGCACCGCGTGCGGCAGCTTTTCAAGCTCGTTGACGACCGCCTTCAACCGCTCCTCGAAATCGCCGCGATAGCGCGTGCCGGCAAGCAGCGCGCCCATGTCGAGCGAATAGATGATCGCGGGCTTGAGCACATCGGGCACGTCGCCTTCGATGATCTTGCGGGCAAGCCCTTCCGCGATCGCGGTTTTGCCGACGCCGGGGTCGCCGACATAAAGCGGGTTGTTCTTGCTGCGGCGGCACAGGATCTGGACGGTGCGGTCGACTTCGGCGGCGCGGCCGATCAGCGGATCGACCTTGCCGTTCTTGGCCTTTTCATTGAGGTCGACGCAGAATTGCTTGAGCGCGCTTTCGCTCTTGCCCTTGCCGTCGGCCTTGGCCTGCGGCTTTTCCTCCTCGGCGCCTTTCACTTCGCGCGGTTCGGGCGCCTGGCTGCCCTTGCCGACGCCGTGGCTGATATAGCTGACCGCGTCGAGACGGCTCATATCCTGCTGCTGCAGGAAATAGACGGCATAGCTTTCGCGCTCGCTGAATAGCGCGACGAGCACATTGGCGCCGGTCACTTCGTCGCGGCCCGACGACTGGACGTGGAGGATGGCGCGCTGGACAACGCGCTGGAAGCCGCTGGTCGGGCTGGGGTCGGTCGCCTGGTCAACCCTCAGCGCGTCAAGCTCGGTATCGAGATAATGCGCGACCGTCGTCTTGAGCTCACCCAGATCGACGCCGCACGCCGACATGACTTTCGAGGCATGCTCGTCATCAATGAGCGCGAGCAGGAGGTGTTCGAGCGTCGCATATTCGTGGCGGCGCGTGGTCGCGGCATCGAGCGCCTTGTGCAGCGTAGTTTCGAGCGCGGAGGCAAAGGAAGGCATTTGGGCTTACTCCAAGCGGGCCGTCATGAAAGCACGGCCCTTTTCCACAATGTCGGGAGTGCGCCGCGTTCCATCAAGCACTTGACAACCAACGTCCGGATATCGGGGCGGGTTGCCACCATGCTTATCGCTTGAATAGCGCGTCGGCGCTTGCGCGATGGTTAACGGCGCGTTGCATATGGGTGCGCACGCGGGCGATTTCAGCGTCCAGCGCAGCGATGCGCGCTTCCAGCTCCGCGACCGAAAGCGGGTCCAGATCCTGTCGGGCCAGCGCGTCCAGCGGATCGCCCGCCCGACGCGGGAGATTCTCTTCGGACTCCATCGCTGCAAACGTTGACCGCCCCGCCCGGCGTGTCAATAAGGCGCGAGGGCCAGGCATGGCTTTTTTCGGGGGAACCGACAGCATGAATGCGCTGCCCGACACGATGATTGCGATCGATCCCGCTGGCCCCGGCGGGCCCGAGGTGCTGGTGCCGGTTGAGCGGCCGGTGCCGGTGGCGGGACCGGGTGATGTGCTGATCCGGGTCGCGGCGGCAGGCGTCAACCGGCCCGATGTGCTGCAGCGGCGTGGCGGCTATCCGCCGCCGCCGGGCGCGCCGAGCATCCCGGGGCTGGAAGTCGCGGGCACAATCGTGGCGCTCGGTGCGGGCGTGGCGCCCGAATTGCTCGGCCAGCCGGTCTGCGCGCTCGTCGCAGGCGGCGGCTATGCCCAATATACGGTCGCGGCGGCAGGCATCTGCCTGCCGGTGCCATCGGCCCTGACGATGGTTGAGGCGGCCGCCATCCCCGAAACATTGTTCACCGTGTGGACCAATTTGTTCGAGCGAGCCTTCGTGGTCGAAGGCGACACGGTCCTCGTCCATGGCGGCACCAGCGGCATTGGCACGATGGCGATTGCGCTCGCCAACATCTTCGGCCTCAAGATCATCGTGACGGCGGGCACCGACGAGAAATGCGCCGCCGCCCGCACGCTCGGCGCTGATCATGCGATCAATTACAAGATGCAGGATTTCGTTGCCGAGGTGAAAGCGATTACCGGCGGGCATGGCGTGCAGGCGGTGCTCGATATGGTGGGCGGCGATTATGTCCCGCGCAATCTGCAATGCCTGGCCGATGATGGCCGCCATGTCTCGATCGCGGTGCAGGGCGGGTTGACCGCGACGATCCCGATTTTCGAGGTGATGCGCCGTCGCCTGACGCTGACCGGATCGACGCTGCGCCCGCGTGATGCGGGGTTCAAGGCAATGGTGGCGGATGAGCTTCACCGCATCGTCTGGCCTTATGTGGCTGAAGGCCGGTTAAAGCCGGTGATCGACAAGACCTTCCCGCTCGCCGAGGCGGCGGCAGCACACGCCCGGATGGAGTCGGGCGACCATGTCGGCAAGATTGTGCTGATGGTGGAAGGATAAGCCGCGCTAATCACTGGCCCGGCAATTTGATTCGACAGGACTAGCTTGGTTCGACAGGGCAGGCGCCCTCCGGTCTGACGAGCGGGTCAATTCTTCAGAAAGAGGGGCAATGTCGGGCTTGATCCTTCATGAATATGCCGCGTCGGGTAATTGCTATAAAATCCGGCTGACCGCAGCGCATCTGGGCATCGCGCTGGAGCGGCGCCAATATGATATTATCGCGGGCGAGACGCGGACGCCCGAATTTCTGGCAACGGTCAATCCCAATGGCCGCATCCCGGTGCTGCAGGATGGCGACCGCTTCCTGCCAGAGAGCAATGCCGCGTGTTTCTATCTGGCTGACGGTACGCCGCTCATCCCGACGGACCGCTTTGCCCGCGCCGACATGCTGCGCTGGATGTTCTGGGAGCAGTATAACCACGAGCCCAATATCGCGACCCTCCGC
>CANJKQ010000253.1 GCA_947474905.1 Pseudomonadota bacterium
CGGCCGCACCAATGCGACAGGCAGCCGGGTGACGGGCGGCGCGCGCACCAATTACGCGCTCAACACCGGCCTGTCGGCGTTCGAGGTCGATCTGTTCGGGCGCGTCCGCGCGCTCGCTCAAGCCTCGCAGGATCGCTATTTCGCGACCGAAGCGGGCGCGCGGGCAACGCGCCTGTCGCTGGTGGCATCGGTGGCGACCGCCTGGCTCAACTATGGCGCCGATGCAACGTTGCTTGCCATCGCCAGGGATACTGTCGCGATTGCCGAGCGACGCACGCGGCTGATCAAGGCACGGCTCGACGGCGGCATTGCGCCGCGATCGGACTACACCGCCGCCGTTACCATCCTCGCCAATGCGGAAGCCGATGTCGCCAACCAGACGACGCTCGTCGCGCAGGATGCAAACGCGCTGCAATTGCTCGTCGGCGCGCCGGTGGATGGGCCATTGCTGCCACGATCGATCGACGAGACCGTCGGATCGGTCGGCGAATTGCCGGCGGGGATAAGCTCCGACATTCTGCTTCGCCGCCCCGATGTGGTGCAGGCCGAATATCAGCTGCGCGCGGCGAATGCGCAGGTCGGCGCGGCGCGCGCGGCGCTGTTCCCCACCATCTCGCTGACGGCGGTGGGCGGGCTCGCCAGCAACGCGCTCAGCCGATTATTTACCGGCGGCGCCTTCAATTATTCGGTCGGCCCGCAGGTCAGCTATAACCTGTTTTCAGGCGGCGCAGGCCGGGCCGGGGTCCGCGTGGCGCGCGCGAATTTTGACGCAGCGGTTGCGACCTATGAAAAGGCAATCCAGTCCGCCTTCCGCGATGTCTCCGACGCGCTCGCGCGCCGAGGCACGATCGAGGCGCAGCTCGCCGCCAACCAGCGGTCGACCGCCGCCGCGCAAGAAAGCTTCCGCCTGACCGATGCGCGCTATCGCGAGGGGATTGACCCCATCCTGACCAGCCTGGATGCGCAGCGCACGCTTTATGGCGCGCAACGCACGCTAATCGCGACGCGGCTGGCGCGGGCCAGCAACCTCGTCACGCTTTACCGGGTGCTGGGCGGCGATGCGCAGCTCGACGCGGCCGCGCAGGGACCGGCGGAGCGGACCGCGCGCTGAACCCCGGGCAAGCGCCGGCGCGCGCCAGAGTTATTGGCGACACCATACGGCCCAAAAAGCGCTGGCTGGGGCGGATGGAGGCCCAGCCAATTTTCCGACCGACGAAGACCCGCGGAAATCCGCCAGAGGCCGTATCGTGTCGAACGCACTCTATACAGATTCTGGCGACATCGGCAAGCGACATCGAGCTTCTAACGACAATGGCCCTGTCCCCGCCCTCCTCCCTTTATGATCGTTGCGCTACGTCACTTGCGCGCAGACCGATGACGGCCAAGCGGGTGCCCAAACACCCTCATTCAAAAAAGACGGCCCGAGCTCAGCCAATTCGTTGGTCTTATGGCCGAAGATGGGCCGGGAGCGGAATGGCGAGTTCCGGATAGCTAACCGCAGATAGCTGCCGCTCCTCACGCATCACAGTTCTAACAGCAGACGGCCAGAGCCGGTCCCTCTCACCTGCTACGACGGACGTCTGCTCCTGACGAAGCTGCCGACTGGGCGAATCTGTGCGAATGTCAAGCCGCGCGCCGTGGATCTCGCCGGTGGGTGCCTCGGCAGTAGGTTTTCGCGGAACCTGCCGTTGGTTGGCCACGCCTCAATGCTAACCCGTTCGCGTAACGCCAGCCCGACGAACCACGCCAGAAGGGACGTTGACGAGGCCCGAATGGATTACAGCCCGAGTTCGCTCAACCCCGGATGGTCGTCCGGGCGACGGCCCAGCGGCCAGCGGAATTTGCGGTCTGCCTCGGCGATCGGATGTTCGTTGATGCTGGCGATGCGCAGTTCCATCAGGCCGTCCGCATCGAACTGCCAATTCTCGTTGCCATAGGCGCGGTGCCACTGTACGCTGTCGTCGCGATATTCATAGGCGAAGCGCACGGCGATGCGGTTACCGGCGAAGGTCCACAGCTCCTTGATGAGGCGATAGTCCAGCTCGCGCGCCCATTTCCGCGTCAGGAACGCCTCAATCTCGGCGCGCCCGCGCGGGAATTCGACGCGGTTCCGCCATTGGCAATCCGGGGTATAGGCGAGCGCGACGCGGGCCGGATCGCGGCCGTTCCATCCGTCCTCGGCGGCGCGGACCTTCTGGATCGCGGTTTCTTCCGCGAAAGGGGGAAGCGGGGGTCGGCTCATAAAACGTCTCCTGCGCGGGGCGGACTCAGCCAAGCGGCGTAATGGCGGTGGGGAACCCATACGCGGCGCGAAGACGACGACCGGCTTCGAGCCAGGCGTCCGCGAAGGCTAGGCGCTCGGGAGGCACCTCGGGGCCGCTGGCAATGTCGTGAATGCCGATCGTCTTTCCGCGCACGCCCCAGCTCCCTTGCGGCACCTCGCGGACATGCACCCAATTGGCCAGCCCGTTGGCGGGCGCATCGGGACCCAGCACGATCCGCACGGCTGCGGCATTGATTTCGCGGTGCAGCCACGCGCGGCCCGCCGCATCGGTTGCGGCCTCGGGATAGACCACCTCGAAGATCATCAGGCCTGGCGCGGGGGTGCCCCCCGCAGGCTCGCCGCCGACGAACCAATTGGTGTCGCCGTCGATCTCGTGAAACACGACATGCGCCACGCGGCGTCCGCTGTCGCTGACATGGCCAACTTCGCCTTCGAGGATGATGTCGGTAAGCGCGTCGGCGAGAGCCAGTTTCTGGTCGGTGGTGAGTGCGCCCTTGCGCAGCGTGGCTTTGAGGAGGGGCATCGGGATTCCTTTCTGGTGTGGAGGTTTGGTCAGGGCAACGGGGTTAGCGTAGGCGCGCCCTGTTCGATCGTGTAGGCGATCTCGAAGCGCGGCGGCCGGTCCGCGCGGGCATTGCGGAACAGGTCGTGCGGCGTGGTGGCGAGATCGGCAAAGCGGTCGCCCGCCTTGAGGTGCACCAGCGCACCCCCGCGAAAGCGCGACTCCGCCTCGCCTTCGAGGACATAGCCGACGCCCACCACTGGATGAACATGCGGGTGCGCCGCGACGCCGGGCGGATAGGTAATGAGGTAAAGCCGGGTTTCCAGCGCCGTGCCCGGCACCGGGGTGCAGCCAAGCAGAACCCGTTCTGGTTGGGCTGGCTGTGCGAGCGCGGAATTGACCCAGAGACTGGCGGCGCAGGCAGCCGGGCTGAACAGAAGCTTGCGCAAAGGCTTGATCATTGCTCGGTCCCCTCTCGATTGGCGGCGCGCTCGGCGCGGGTGAGGAAGGGCGAGAAGCCGGGGTCGGACCAGCGCAGCGGCAGCGCAGCCGTCCGGCGGAGAACGCGACAGGGGCGGAACCGAAGGGCACGCTGGGCACCGTCGCATGCGGCGATCTCGGGTCCATCCCACAGAACCTCGGTAGTGGCCGCGACGTGGAGCAGGTCACCGGTTGCCCAATCGACAAATACGAGACCGGCGCGCGGGTCGAGCAGCAGGTTGCCGATCGTGTTGAACAAATTGTTGCCGATATAGTCCGGGACGGTCAGCGC
>CANJKQ010000254.1 GCA_947474905.1 Pseudomonadota bacterium
CGCACGCCGCGATCGGTCGCGATGGGCGATGTGATGCAGCGCGAACAGACGCTGATCCCGGTTGATATGGACCAGGAGGAAGTCGCGTTGCGCTTCCAGAAATATGCGCTGATTTCCGCCGCGGTGGTTGATGCCTCCGGGCGGCTGGTCGGCATGATCACCGTCGACGACATCGTCCACATCATCCAGCAGGAAGCGAGCGAAGACATTTTGCGGATGTCGGGCGCGGGCGATGGCGACATTAACGAGCCGATCGTCCTTACCATCCGCACCCGCATGTGGTGGCTGTTCGTCAATCTGGGCACCGCCATCCTTGCCTCTGCGGTCGTCGCCGCGTTTCAGGACACGATCTCGCGGCTGGTGACGCTGGCGGTGCTGATGCCGATCGTAACGGGCATGGGGGGCAATGCCGCGACCCAGACCATGGCGGTGACGGTGCGCGCGCTCGCCACCAATCAGCTCACCAGTTCCAACACCTGGCGCATGATCGCGCGCGAATGGTGGATCGCCAGCGCCAACGGCCTGGGGCTGGGCGCGTTGATGGCAATCGGCTGCCAGCTCGTCTATCACGACTGGTGGCTGAGCTTTGTGCTGCTGCTCGCCATGATCCTCAACAGCCTGAATGCGGGGCTTTCGGGCGTGCTGATCCCGCTGGGGCTGGAACGGCTCAAGATCGATCCCGCCGTAACCTCGACCGTGTTCGTGACGACGATGACCGATACCTTTGGCTTTTTCTTTTTCCTGGGGCTGGCGGCGCTGTTCGGCCTGCACGGTTGAAACCATGGCCCTGCACCTGAGCAAGGTCGCGTTCGGCGCGGCAAGCGTGGAGCATTTGGCGGAACGGCTGGCGGCGCGCGCGGCGCTGGGGCCAGTGGCGCTCACAACGCGCTATCTGCCCAAACGGCATGAGGAAATTGCCCGACAGGGATCGCTATATTGGATCATCAAGCACCAATTGGTGGCCCGATCGCCGATCCTGGGATTTGGCGAGGCCGATGGCGGGCGCACCGCCATCCTGATCGAGGGGCGGGCCATCCGCCTGCAGCCAATGCCGCGCCGCGCCCACCAGGGCTGGCGCTATCTGGAAGCGGCGGACGCGCCGCCCGATTTGGGGGCGGAGGGCCACGCCGATATCGCCATATTACCGCCCGCGCTGATGGGCGAATTGGCGGCGCTGGCGCTGATTTAGCGCCCGGCCCCGCGCCTTAGCGCGGCTTGCCGCTGCCGCACATCACGGTGCCGCCACCGACCGGGGCGATGGTGCACGGCGCATTGCCCGCGACCGTAACCGAACCCAGCCCGCTATTGACCACGCTGGCGCTATATTTCGCGGCGGCGCGGATCTCGCCGGGGCCATCGAGCCGCACCGTGAGGTCGCCAACGTCGAGCCCGGTCGCGTTGACGCCACCAACGCCGTTCGCCTCCAGCCGCGCGCGCTGGGCATGGCCGGCCAGCGTCATCGCGCCCGCGCCGATGACCGTCGCGTTGAGTTGATCGGCATTGACGCCGCTGGCCGCCAGCGTGCCCGATCCGGTGACGCTAAAGTCCAGCCGCTGGCCGCGCGCGCCGTTAACGGTCAGCCGCCCGCCGCCCGTCACCCCGGCACTGCGCACCACGGGCGTCGCGAGCGTGATGACCAGCGGTCGGCCCGCTCCATTGTCCGTCGCGCCGATTTCGGTCAGCGCGCGCCGCACGGTAAGCGTCGTCCCGTCGAGGCGGAGCACGACGCTGTCGATCGCGCGCGGATCGCCATCCGCCTTGCCTGCAGGCGAGGCCCCCGCTGTCAGCCGGACGTCGAACGGACCCTCGACGCGGACGCGCTCAAAGCTGGTCAGGGCATAGACATGGCTTGCCCGCGATTGCGCCGTGGCATCGCCGCCGGGCAGGATGGCGGCAAGGCTGAGCAAGGGCAGCGCGGTGGCAAAGCGGATCATGCTCGCACGAATCGCCTGATCCGGGCGCCAAGGCAAGTCCGCCCGTCAATGCTCACCCGTCAATGCCGGCCCATCAGTGCCCGCAGCTGACCTCGCCCGAGCCGAGCTTGCTGGTGGTGCACCGCGCCTTGGGGCCAAGGTCGACATCGCCCGATCCCATCACGCTCACCGTCGCGGCACCGTTGACATTGGCGGCGGCGTTGCCCGACCCCATGACCGAGACGGTCGCGCCCTGCGCCTCGACGCCCTTCAGCCGCAAGTCGCCCGATCCCGTGACCGACAGGGTGAGCGCCTGCGCCGTGCCGCGCGCCTCGACATCGCCCGATCCGGTGACCGAGAAGCTGCCATTTTTCACCGCAAGCGCCGCGATGGAAAGATTGCCCGATCCGGTTGCCGCGCCGTCAAACGCGTCGCCCGTGGCATGATCGACCGTCAAATCGCCCGATCCGGTGACGGAGGCGCCGCGAATGGCGGGCATGGTGACGGTGATCGTCGCACCACGACCGCCCCAGGCAAAACCGATGGTGGGTTTGCGGCCGATCTTGAGCGTATCGCCGTCGCGCTCAATCCTGAGCAGGTCGAGCGTCTCGCTCGGCCCTTCGGCATGGACCGAAAATTGCGCGCCCGTGCGGACGCGGACATCATCCGATCCGGTCAAGGAGACCCTGGTAAAATCGCTGACCGGAAAATCGCGCACGCCACCGCTGCCGCTCGCCGCAACGCCCGCATCGCCCAACGCCGCCGAACAGGCAGCGAGCGGCAAGGCGGCCAGAATGATCAGTCGACGCATCTTCTTCCTCCCATGTGTAGTGCTCCAATAACACACCCGGAGCGGCCTGGCAAATATAGTCGATGTGCCGCCGCTATCCTTGCGCGAGCATTGTAATACTATATCATTTGCGCGCCGATGCCGGGATGATGGCCTCGGCTCGTGGCCTGGATGAAGGAGGTGGCAAATGCGCGGTCTTGCCCTGGCGATGCTGCTGCTGTGCGGTGGCTGCAGCGCCCAACGGTCGCCGCCGCCGGCGACCCGCTTTGCCGATCTTCCGGTCAGCGGGTCGCTGAACGACGCGAAGCGCGCCGGCTTTGGCGACTGTTTCAACTTCACCGCGATCGACATGCGCTGTCGTCGGCATGGCGTGATGCTGTTGGGCAAGGGGCCGTTCGAGGCCGCCGTCGACCTGATCGGCAGCGATGGCAGCGGCGGCTTTGACGCGCTGGTCCTGTGGGATGATCGCGATCAGGAAGGTGTTTATCCCGTCACCGACGCCCTGGAACGGCAAGGCTGGCTGCAATGCATGACCGCCATCGATGAACGCGGCGACCAATTGATTTATACCCGCCCCGGCTCGCCCGTCTGGATCGCGATGGATTTGAGCTATTGGGGGAAGCGGCGCCTGCGCATTTTGCCCGAATGGAACCACCACGAACGGCGCTGCACCCCCGGCAAGGAACGCGTCGGCGGAGCATTCAAGGATGCGCCCGGCACCAGCGCCGCGCCCCGGCGAGCAGCAGGCCAATGAAAAAGGGCGGCCCAACCGGACCGCTGCGTTTCTTCTATAGTTCAGGGCGAGCTTAGGCCGGTACCTTGTCCTTGTTATAAATGGCGGCCG
>CANJKQ010000255.1 GCA_947474905.1 Pseudomonadota bacterium
CGCGCGCCCGGCGCGCATCCCGAGCTATAATGGCGCGCGGATGCCGCTCACCACGCATCTCGCCCGACGGGTTCGCGAGTTTCTCGCCGATGCCAGCCAATGGCATCGCTTTCCCGATGATGTCCGCGAGTGGCTGGAAGTGCAGGCGCGCCGCTCGCAACTGCCGCGGCCCGGCCAATTGCTGGTCGAGACGTTCCCGCATGAAGGGCGCCATCACCTCGTCGCCTATAGTTTTGAAGGGTGGAACGCGCATCAATCGCTCGGCATGCTCATCACCCGGCGGATGGAGACTCTGGGGCTGAAACCGGTGGGGTTCGTTGCCAATGACTATGCGTTGGCTTGCTATGGGCTGGAGGAGATCACCGATCCCGCCACCTTGTTCGCTGCCGACATTCTTGACGACGAATTTGTACAGTGGGTGCAGGGGTCGCACCTGCTGCGCCGTGCTTTCCGCGAAGTTGCGGTGATTGGCGGGCTGGTCGAGCGGCAGCATCCCGGCAAGCGCAAGACGGGTCGCCAAGTGACCTTTTCGACCGACCTCATCTACGACGTGCTGCGCCGCTATGAGCCTGACCATCTGCTGCTCCGTGCCGCCTGGGAAGATGCGCGGGCGAAGATGACCGATGTCGGGCGCCTGGCCGATCTGCTTGATCGTGCGGCGGGAACGATGCTGCACGTGCCGCTTGACCGGGTGAGTCCGCTGGCGGTGCTGGTCCTGGTGATGATTGGTCGCGAAAGCGTCGCGCCGGGCGCTGCTGCCGATGACGCGGTGCTGATCGAGGCAGAGGCGCTGGCGCGGGAGGCGATGCGCATGGGGTAAAGCCGCTTGTTGGGGCCGCGCAACGGGCGTATTGCCGTGGCATGACGCGTCCTGTCCTGGCCTTGGTCGCGATGCTGCTGGCGCCGGTCGCTGCTTTGGCCGACGATGTCCTTCCCACGGGCACGGCGCCGCCGCCGCCGGTCAATGTCGCCTTGGGAGCAGATGTGCCGGGCCGGATGACGGTGCCCGTCACGATCGGCACGCATGGTCCCTATCAATTCATCATCGATACCGGCGCCGAGCGCACGGTGATTTCCCGCCAGCTCGCCGATGCGCTGCACCTGCAGACCGGACCCACGGTGCGGGTGATGGCGATGGCGGGTGCCGCCGATGTGGCGACTGTCGTCATCCCGGCGCTGACGGTCAGCGCGACCGGGACATCGCGGATCGAAGCGCCGGCGCTTGATGCCAATGACCTGGGGGCCGCCGGTCTGCTGGGCATCGACACGCTGCAGCATCATGCTGTCTCGATCGACATCACCCATCAACGGATGAGCGTGCGGCCATCCGAACGCCGCCGCCCCCGCCCCGCCGAGCCGGGCGAGATTGTCGTTCAGGCCAAGGGATTGCTGGGGCAATTGGTGGTGACCGATGCCTTTTACCATGGCCAGCGGGTGCGTGTGGTGATCGATACCGGATCAGCGGTCAGCATGGGCAATCTGGCGCTAAAGGCCGCGGTTGCGCGGCGGATGGGCGCGACGCAGCCGGTCTCGCTCATCAGCGTCACGGGCCGGTCGCTGCAGGCCGATTATACCCAGGTGCCTGCGGTACAGCTGGGCACCATGACGATCAACAATCTGCCGATCGCCTTTGCTGACGCCGCGCCCTTTCGTCGGCTGGGGCTTGAAAGTCGGCCGGCGCTGATGCTCGGCATGGACGCGATGAAGCTGTTCCGCCGGGTCGATATCGACTTTGCCAATCGCGAGGTGCGGTTCCAGATGACGCAGGACGCCAGGCTATAGGCGAGGCGGATTGGTCATTGCCTACCCGCCCGATCCACCATTAAGCTTCGGCAAAGAAATTCGTTGGGGGAGGATTCCGTTGCGCCCGTTCCGTCTTGCCGCCACTGCCATGGCTCTCGCCTTGCCCGTTGCCGCTGCTGCGCAGGACCGGCCCGACCAAAAGGCCTATTTCGGCCTGTACAAGGAACTGGTTGAAACCAACACGACGCTGTCATCGGGCAGCTGCACCCAAGCAGCCGCCCAGATTGCCGCCCGGCTGAAGGCGGCGGGTTACACCGACGCTGAGATCACGCCGTTCAGCGTGCCCGATCATCCCAAGGAGGGCGGGGTCGTCGCGGTGCTCGCGGGCAGCGACAAAAAGGCCAAACCCATTTTGCTGCTGGCCCATCTCGACGTGGTGGAGGCCAAGCGCGCCGATTGGGAACGCGATCCATTCAAGCTCATTGAGGAAAACGGCTATTATTATGGCCGTGGCACCGTGGACGACAAGGCGATGGCGTCGATCTGGGCCGATGCCATGATCCGCTTCAAGACCGACCATTATCGACCCAAGCGCACCATCAAGATGGCGCTGACCTGTGGCGAGGAAACCACGTTCGCGTTCAACGGCGCCGACTGGCTGGCGAAGAACAAGCGCGAGCTGATCGATGCCGAATTCGTGCTCAATGAAGGTGGCGGCGGACGGTCCGATGCGCACGGCAACCGTCAATTGCTGGCGTTGCAGGTTGGCGAAAAGGCAGCGCAGAACTTCACCTTTGAAACAACCAATCCCGGCGGGCACAGCTCGCAGCCGGTGCCCGACAACGCCATTTATCAGCTCGCCGATGCGTTGAAGGCGGTGCAGCGTTACGAATTTCCGGTTCACTTTAACGAGACGACGCGCGCTTTTTTCAGCGGGCTGGCCGCGTCCGGCACGCTGCCGCCGGTCGTGGTCGACGCGATCAAGCGATTGCTCGCCAATCCCGACGACAAGCAGGCTGACCTATTGCTCAGCAGCGACAAGACGTTGCATTCGACGCTGCGGACCACGTGCGTCGCGACGCTGTTGTCGGGTGGCCATGCGGAAAATGCGCTGCCGCAGCGCGCGACCGCTAACGTGAATTGCCGCATCATTCCGGGCGAAACCGTCGATCAGACACTGGCCAAGCTGCAGGAGCTGGCCGGCCCGAAGGTGAAGGTTACCACTAACCAGCCGGTTCGCCCGATCGCGGTGCCACCGCCGCTCGACCCCAAGGTGGTTGGGCCGATGAAAGCGGTCGCAGCCAAGCATTTTCCCGGCGTGCCGCTATTGCCGATCATGGCAACCGGCGCGTCGGACGGGATTTTCTTTGAGGCGATCGGTATTCCCGTTTACGGCCCCCCGGGCACGTTCCTCGATCTTGATGGCAATGGCATCCACGGGCTCAACGAACGCATCCGGGTGAAGTCGCTCTATGACTGCCGCGATTATCTGTTCGATCTGGTAAAGGCCTATGCGGGGTAGGGCGGGGTGAATTGATCGTTATTGCCAGGCTCCAGCCTGCGCAGGAATGACGTTGCAATCTTGACCTGACAAACCCTAGGTTGCGAACTCTTAAACGGCCGCTTTTCGGCAGAAGGACTTAACGGCCGACCACGGGTGGGGATCGGACAATCACTTTCACCGTCGCCCCGTGCTTGACACGGGGCTTGGCTTTTCTTCTGCCGTCGCGACGTGGGAGCGGTGGTTCGGCGCGGGACCGAGAGCAGATTAGCCTAGCCCCGTGTCAAGCACG
>CANJKQ010000256.1 GCA_947474905.1 Pseudomonadota bacterium
CCGAACAACGTCTTTTCGGAGAAGGTCGCGATGATTTCACTGAAAATGCCGAAGGCGGGCAGGATGAGGATATAGACTTCGGGATGCCCCCATGCCCAGATGAGGTTGTTGAACAGCATGGGATTGCCGCCCGCCTCATTGGTGAAAAAATGGAAACCCAGATACCGGTCGAGCGTCAGCATCGCGAGCGTCGCGGTCAAAATGGGAAAAGCAGCGACGATTAACAGGTTGGAGGCGAGCGCCGTCCAGCAGAAGATCGGCATGCGCGTATAGGACATGCCGGGTGCGCGCATTTTCAGGATCGTGGTCGTCAGGTTGACGCCGCCCACCAACGTCCCGATGCCGGAAATCTGGATCGCCCACAGATAATAATCCACGCCTACGCCCGGTGAATAGGCAAGTTCGCTGAGCGGCGGATAGGGTAGCCAGCCAGTGCGCGAAAATTCGCCGACGACCAGGCTTAAATTGACGAGCAACGCACCACTTGCGGTCATCCAGAAGCTGACCGAATTCCAGGTCGGAAAGGCAACGTCGCGAACGCCCAGTTGCAGCGGCAAGATGAAATTCATCAGCCCGATCATGAATGGCATGGCGACGAAAAAGATCATCAGCGTGCCATGGGCCGAGAAAATCTGGTTGTAATGTTCCGGCGGCAGGTAACCGGTGTGGCCCGGCCCGGCGAGCGCTTGCTGCGTGCGCATCATGATCGCATCGGTAAAGCCGCGCACCAGCATCACCAGCGCGAGCAGGCAATACATGATGCCAATGCGTTTATGATCGACGCTGGTGATCCATTCGCGCCACAAATAGGGAAACCAGCCCTTTGCGATGACCAGGATGATCACGCCGAGCAGCACGACGCCGACCACAGCGCCCGCCGCCAGCGGAATGGGCTGGTCAAACGGGATGGCAGACCAGCTGAGCTTACCGAGCATCGCCGGGGATTCCCGATCTTGGCGAGGTGTCAGGCCCGCCGCGACCCAGCGACGGGCCGGGGCCGGGCGGCAGGCGCCGGGTAACGATCGCGTCGAACAAATGCGGCGCCACCGCACGATAGGTGAAGGGCCGCTGCGGCACCCCTTGGCGTGCCAGCAAGGCATAGCTGGCGCTATCGAGCACCGGGCCGCCGGCTTTACCTGTGGCCGCCGCCCAGGCGGCAAATTGCGCGGGCGGCACGGCATGGACGATGAAATGCATGTCGGGAAAGCCATCGCCCGAAATCATCGTCGATTCGCCGAGATAATAGCCGGGGCGGTCAGCCTGCAGGTTCAGGTCATCGACCATGCCGTTCATGGTGTAGATCATGCTGCCCAGCCGGGGCACAAAAAAGCTGTTCATGACGCTGGCTGAGGTCAGCCGGAAATGGATCGGTACCCCCGCTGGCACCACCAGGGTGTTGACCGAGGCAATGCCCTGTTTGGGATAGAAAAACAGCCATTTCCAATCGAGCGAGACAACATCGACCTCAAGCGGCGGCACCTTGCTGTCGATCGGCTGCGCGGGGTCTAGCCGGTGGCTGCTGATCCAGCCAATGCCGCCCACGACAATCACCACTAATGCGGGGATTGACCACACCACCAGCTCGATCGCGCCCGAATGCGCCCAATGCGGCCAATAAAAAGCGCGCGTGTTGCCCTTTCTGAACCACCAGGCAAAACCAATTGTCGCGATAATCACCGGCACGACGATCGCCAGCATGATGGCGAGCGAGTCGAGCAGGATGGTGCGTTCCGCAAGCCCAACCGGTCCGGCCGGATCGAGAACGCTCGGCGTGGTCATGCCCCGGGCAGATCGGGGACGCGGCTGCCAGGGGGAGGGGTGCAAGCCATGCCGTGCCTATAGCGCAGAAGCGGCGCTGGCTGCAGTAGCGATGATAGGAAAAGCCGTTGATTTGTCTGCATGGCGCATTGCGCGCGGTGCAGGCGCGGCTCACCCGATCGGCAGCGTCAGCCGTGCGTCGAGCCCGCCGCCGGGACGGTTGGCAAGGGTGATGTCCCCCCCCGCTTCGCGCGCAATGGCGCGGGCGAGCGCCAGCCCCAGGCCGATGCCCCCGGTGTCGCGGTTGCGCGAACTTTCCAGCCGCGTGAAGGGATCGAACACCGCGTCGAGCCGGTCGGCGGGAATGCCGGGGCCATTATCGGCGACCACCACAATGGCGGCGTGCGCCGACCGTTCCACCCTGACTTCGGCTTGCCCGCCATATTTGACGGCATTTTCGATCAGGTTGCGCACCGCGCGCCGCATCAGCGACGGTCGCAGTTTCAGCGTCAATCGTTCGGTGGGAAGGAACGACACGGGCTGGCCCAGATCGACGAAATCCTCGGCGACGGCGTCGACCAGCGCGGCGAGGTCGACATCGGTTTCGGCTTCGCTGGGACGGCCCAGCCGCGCGAGCGAGAGAATGTCGTCCAGCGTGCGGTTCATTTCCTCAATGGTGTCGGCCATGCGCGCCCGATCCGCCTCGTCCTCGACCGATTCGATCCGGACGCGCAGGGCAGCGAGCGGGGTGCGCAGATCATGGCCGATCGCCCCCAGCATACGGTCCTTTTCGTCGAGCATCGCGGTCACGCGCTGTTGCAGCGCATTGTGCGCGGCGATAACGGCGCGCACATCGGGCGGGCCGCTTTCGCGTACATCGGCGCTGTTGTGGCCAGGGCGAAAGCGCCGCGCCGCCTCCGCCAGCTCGCGCAGGGGACGCGAAATGCGCTGGGTCGCCCACAGCATGGGCAGCAACAGCACGACGTAAAGGATCAGCGTCTGCCCGGCGAGTTGCAAGAACAGCCAGCCGTCAGAGTGCGGCCAGGGCGCATGGACAACCAGCCACCCCCGGCCGGGTAATTCCATTGCCACGATCATCACTGCTCCCGACCGTCGCAGGCGTTCGGCGCGGGGACGGCCGAAGCGTTCCAGGCCGGGATCATCCGGCCGAACGGGGCGGATCTCGGTCTCGATGCGCAGATCGCCCATCCCGGCATCGCGCAGGCCCGCGCGGATCGCGTTTTCGATCGGCGGACTGTGGGGCGCCTTGGGGAAAACCGGGCTTTCCGGCACCAATTCGATTCGCCCAGGCCGATTATCCTCGAGCGGCTGGCCGCGATTGAGCCGCTCGGCCGCGTCGACATAGCGTGTCACCGCCGGGCCGACGACGGTCTGTTGCATCAGCTGGGCATGACCCTGATACAGTAAGGCGAAGTTCACCGCCTGCGCCACAAACAGGGCAAGCGCGATCAGCAGCGCGATCTGGCCGGACAGGCTGCGTGGCCAGGGCGAGCGCCAGCGCCAGCTCATAGCCGCGTCACATCGGCAGCAAGGGTGTAGCCGCCGCCCCACACCGTCTTGATGATCTCGGGCGCTTTGACATCGGCTTCGATCTTTCGGCGCAGGCGGCTGACCTGATTGTCGATCGCGCGGTCGAACGCCGCCGCCTCGCGCCCCTGCGTCAGGTCGAGCAGCTGGTCGCGGGTCAGCACCTGCCGCGGCCGCGTCACCAGCGCGAGCAGCAGATTATATTCGCCGGTCGACAGCG
>CANJKQ010000257.1 GCA_947474905.1 Pseudomonadota bacterium
CAGGCCTTGCCGGGAGGAAAGCCTTGATTCGCTCGCACTTGCTATCGCTCGGGATATTCGCGCTGATTGCTGGTGCCTGCACAGCTTCGGCTCCACCGCCGCCTGACGCACCGGTCAATCACGTCGGCGTCTGGCAGCCAGCGCCCGGGCTCCGTCAGTTGCCGATTTGGCCAGGCGATGCGCCCGACGGGACGCTGATGCCCCAGCCCCCGGAAAACGTCCGCACCTACAAAGAACCGCCCGAATATGGCGGCAAATCAGAAGCCGTGCTCGATATCGCCGTGCCCACCATGACGATCATCCCGCCCAAGGGCCGGCCCAACGGCACCGCTGTCATCGTCTTTCCCGGCGGCGGTTTCCAGCTGGTGTTCATCACGCTGGAGGGCACCGAAATCTGCGATTGGCTGACCGCTAAGGGCGTTACGTGCATCGTCTCCAAATATCGCGCACCCGGCGGCAATGATTATTATGACGACAGGCTAAAGCGCCAGATCACCCCCAAGATTCCGCGCGCGCTGCAGGACGCGCAACGCACCATCCGGCTGGTTCGGGCCAAGGCTGGCGAACTCGGCATCGATCCGCACAAAATCGGCGTCATGGGGTTTTCGGCAGGCGGCTATCTGGTGGCCCAGACCAGCAACATTTTTGAGCCCACTTATCATCCGGTCGATGAAATCGATCAGGTGAGCAGCCGCCCGGATTTTGCCGTGGCGCTTTATCCTGGCCACATGTGCCGCAAGGGTGGCGTGTTCGATCCTACCTTGCCGATTTCGAAAGATGCCCCGCCGACTTTCATCGCCCAGGCGTGGAATGATGCGACCGACCCCGTGTGCAACAGCCTGTTATACGCTCAGGCGCTCGACCGCGCGGGCGTCTCCACTGAGCTGCACCTGTTTGCGAAAGGCGGCCATGCCTTTGCCTTGCGCCATCCGAATGACCCGGTTGGGCAATGGCCGCTATTGGCCGAACGGTGGATGCGCCAGATCGGGATGCTGTGACGGCGACGGCGTCGCGTTAGCCCCGCACCCGCTCATGATGGCGGATCACTTCGTCGATGATGAAGCGCAGGAATTTTTCGCTGAAGTCTGGATCTAGATCGGCGTCCCGCGCCAACTCCCGCAATCGCGCAATTTGTTGATCCTCGCGCGCGGGGTCGGCGGGGGGCAGGCCGTGTTCGGCCTTGTAACGGCCGACCGCCTGGGTGATCTTGAAACGCTCGGCCAGCATGAAGACGAGAGCCGCATCGATATTGTCGATGCTCTGGCGATAGCTGCTTAACACCTTGTCGCGCATTCACCCCTCCCACGCCCGCCGCAATTCATCCCTGCCTGAACGGGCACGACGGCATAAGAGCAAAAATTGCCCTCAAGTCCTTTTGAGTGTCGTTCGCGTCCCGTGCAACCCGGTTCGGCCCGCTTGCTCTTGCCTTTGCCCGGGCAAAGCGCCACATCCCGCGCGTCATGACCGCGACCGTCCACCGCCTCGATAATCGCAAGGCTCCGTCGCTCGACGCGATGGTGGCGCTGGTGGCGCCGGGGATGAACCAGGTCAACGCCGTCATCCTGGATCGCATGCAATCGCAAATCCCCCTGATTCCGGAGCTTGCCGGTCATCTGATCGCGGGCGGCGGCAAGCGGATGCGGCCGATGCTGACGCTCGCGAGCGCGGCGTTGCTCGGTTACACGGGCACGCGGCAGCACGGATTGGCGGCGGCGGTGGAGTTCATCCATACCGCGACTCTGCTTCATGACGATGTGGTCGACGGGTCGGACCTCAGGCGCGGGCGGCGCACCGCCAACACCATCTGGGGCAATCCCGCCACCGTGCTGGTCGGCGATTTCCTGTTCAGCCGCGCGTTCGAGCTGATGGTTGAGGATGGCAGCCTGAAAGTGCTGCGCATCCTGAGCCATGCCAGCGCGGTCATCGCGGAAGGCGAAGTCAATCAGCTGACCGCGCAGCGCCGCGTCGAAACCACCGAGGAACGCTATCTCGACATTATCGGCGCCAAGACCGCCGCGCTGTTTGCCGCCGCCTGCCGCATCGCCGCTGTCGTCGCCGAACGGCCCGATGGCGAGGAACAGGCGCTCGATGCCTATGGCCGCAATCTGGGTATCGCGTTCCAGCTGGTCGACGACGCCATCGATTATGTGTCGGACGCGGGCACGATGGGCAAGGCCGCCGGCGACGATTTCCGCGACGGCAAGGTGACATTGCCCGTCATTCTGGCGCAGGCGCGCGGCTCGGAAGCCGACAAGGCGTTCTGGAAGGACGCGATGGAAGGCCGCCGCACCAGCGACGAAGACCTGGCCCATGCCATCCGCCTGATCCAGGAAACGCACGCGATTGACGATTCGCTCGCCCGCGCGCGCCATTATGGCCAGCGCGCGATCGATGCGCTGGGTGGCTTTGGCAACAGCCAGGCCAAGACGGCGATGGTCGACGCGGTCGAGTTTGCGATCGCGCGGGCTTATTGAGCGGTTGCCTTTGGCGCGGCGGCGCCATCGGCGGGCGGCGACGCGCGCCAGAGATAGCACCGCCAGACGGTCCCTTCCGCGCTGATATCGTCCAGCCGCTCCCAGCCGGGGCCGCTCAATAAGGGTTCGAGCGCGGGCGCCCGCTTGGCATAGTTGGTGACGATGATGGCGCGCGCGACGCGCTGGGCATCGGCGATGATCTGCGCGGCATTTTGCGTGAGGTAGAGCAGCTCGCAGATCACGGCGAGATCGAAGCGACGCTCACCGACCAGGGTGAGGACGTCTTCGGCGCGACCCACCAGAAATTCGGTATCGGGCAACGCCGCCCGCGCCCGCGCCACCGCGCGCGGGCTGACCTCAATGGCCGTGACCGGGGCAATACGGGCAAGATAGCGCGTTTGGGTGCCTTCGCCCGCCGCAATGTCGAGGATCGATGCAGGCTGCAGCCCTGCGCGCGCAATGGCTTGGTTGGTTTGCTCATATCGCGCGATTTCGCGCGGGCTGGTCAGCTCATAGGGGTCTGCGATCATGTGCAGCCGGTCGAACCGCGACGGGTCTGACCCGGTATATTCGCTGGCGCGCATCGTCAGCAGCGACCATAGCCGCCTGACGATCGCCCCGCTGGTCGATCCAGTCATGATCGGCTTGTCCGTGCAGCGGGAAGGTAGCAGGCCGATGGATGGTCGGCCGTCATTTCGATCTGGATGGTGGCATGGCCGATCTGGAACCGCTCGCGCAGCATCGCCTGGGTCGCGGCCAAAAAGGCGTCGCCGGGATGGCCCGTCGGTATCAGCAGATGCGCAGTCAACACCGCGTCGGTCGTGCTCATCGGCCAGACATGCAGATCATGCACCGCCTCTACACCGTCCAATCCCCCCAGGGCCGCCGTAATCGCATCATAATCGAGCCGCCGCGGCACCGCAAAGAGCGACATTTCGACAGCTTCGCGCAACAGGCCCCAGGTCTGCCAGAAAATCAGCGCGACGATCGCCAGGCTCACCACCGGGTCGATCCAGGCAAGCCCGGTCTGCCAGATGATCAGCCCCGCCACC
>CANJKQ010000258.1 GCA_947474905.1 Pseudomonadota bacterium
ATCGTGAAGCGCTCGTTCGCCCAGTCCATCGAGGAGCCGAGGCGGCGGAGCTGTTGGGTGATCTGCCCGCCGCTCTCGCGCTTCCACGCCCAGACTTTCTCGACGAATTCTTCCCGCGTGTAATTGGTGCGCTTGTCCTGCCGCTCCGCCATTTGCCGCTCGACGACCATCTGCGTCGCGATGCCGGCATGGTCGGTGCCGACCACCCACAACGCATCCTTGCCCTTCAACCGCGCGTGGCGCGTCAGGATATCCTGCAGCGTATTGTCGAGCGCGTGGCCGATATGGAGCGAGCCCGTGACGTTGGGCGGCGGGTTGACGATCGTCCACGGCTCCGCGCCGGGCCGTTCGGGGCGGAACAGGCCTTCATTCTCCCAATGCGCATACCAGCGGGATTCGATGTCGGCGGGGTCGAAGGTCTTGGGCAGATCGGTCATAGGCGGATGCCCATAACCATTTCGTCACCCCAGCGAAAGCTGGAGGCGCGACGCCCCATAAACCCGATCGCGGCGGCGCTGATCAGCGCGAGGAGACCACAATGTTGTCGCTGGTCCACCGGTCCAGCCAGCCCAGCACTTGCCCATACCATTGCCGACTGTTGCGAGGTTTCAGCACCCAGTGGTTCTCGTTCGGGTTGACGATCAAGCGCGAGGGGATGCCGCGGCGTTGCAGCGCGGTGAAGCTGGCGATGCCCTGGGTATAGGGGATGCGGTAATCCTTCTCACCGGTGATGACGAGCATCGGCGTTTTCCAGCGGTCGACATAATTGACCGGGTTCCATTTCTCGAATGCGGCGGGGTCTTCATAATAAGGGTGGCCGCCATGTTCCCACTCGTCGAACCACAATTCTTCGGTCTCATACGCCATGGCGCGCGCGTCGAACACGCCGTCATGCTGGACGATGCATTTGAACCGGTCGGGCCACTGCCCCTCGATCCAGTTCATCATATAGCCGCCATAGGAAGCGCCGAGCGCGCAGGCGCGATCCGCATCGAGCCAGGCGAATTTGTCGGTCGCGGCTTTCAGGCCCTTTTGCAGATCCTCAAGCGGCCAGCCGCCCCAATTATTGCGGATCGCATCGGTGAAGGCCTGGCCATAGCCGGTCGACCCGTGGAAATCGACCGCGACGACGCCATAGCCATGGCCCGCGAATACCGCCGGGTTCCAGCGATAGGACCAGCTATTGTTGAACGATCCCTGCGGCCCGCCATGGACGAGGAATGCGATCGGCAGCTTGCCGACCTCGATCTCCGGGGCGCTCGCAGGCTTGACCACATAGCCCCACACCGTGTCGCCATTGGCGCCGGTGAAGTTGAACCGCGTGACGCTGGGCATATCGACGCCCGCCAGCCTGTCGGCATTGACGCTGGTGAGACGCGTCGTCGCTTTGCCCTTCAACAGGTAGAAATCATCGGGCGCCGTGAGCGAATTCATCGCGAAGACGATGCCGGTCTTGGTCGGCACGACAGCTGTCACGTTGCCGAGCTGGGTGAGGCGCGTGACCTTGCCCGTCTTGGCATCGACCGAGAAGATCGGGGTTTCCTGTGTGTCCTCGGCGGTGACGAGGATGGCCTTGCTGTCGGGCGACCACGCGATCGAGGTGACCGAGCGATCCCAGTCCTTGGTCAGCGCCGTCACCTTGCCGCTGGCAAGGTCGCGGACCATCAGCACCTGGCGATCCGCCTCATAGCCGGGCCGCGCCATCGCGAACCAGGCAAGCGATTTGCCATCGGGCGAGACGGTGGGCAGATTGTCCATCGCCTTGTTGTCGGCGGTAAGGTTGACCGGTGGCGCTGAACCATCGGCAGGTGCCGCGAAAATATCAAGATTGACCGACAGCGGCTCGATCCGACCGGCTTCGCGTAGCGCGAAATAGACGGTCTTGCCATCGGGCGACCAATCGACTTCCTCCGGCCCGCCAAAGGGCTTGGACGGGCTGTCGCCGATCAGCCTGCCCTCAATCGCGGTGCCATTGCCCTGCGCGACGCCATCTTTCAGCGGCAGGACGAACAGCTGCGACCGGGTGCCGTCCGCCCAGGTGTCCCAGTGGCGGACGAAGAGCTGGTCATAGATGCGCGCTTCGCCTGCATTGGGATCCTTTTTCTCGAGCGGCAGCTCAAGGCTCGGCGCACCGGGCTTGCGGTCCGCCCAGACGAGCAATTTGTCGCCGGTGGGGCTGAGCTTGAAGCCGTTGATGCCGCCCGCGACATTGGTCACCTGGCGCGGACTTCCACCGGTTACCGGCACCGCCCAGACATTGTCGTCCCCGCCCTTATTGGCCGCGAAATAGACCGTCACGTCATCGGGCGCGAATTGCGGGGCGGTTTCGTTGATGTCCGGCTCGGCGGCGAGCTTTTCGGGCTTGGCGCCCTTTTTCGTCAGGTCGAGCCGCCACAGGTCAAACCGCCCCTTATTGGCGGCAAGATCAGTCTCGCGCTGCTGCCAGACGAGCCAATGGCCGTCCTTTGAAACCGCAGGCGCCGAGACGCGCGACAGCGTCGACACATCGTCGATCGTCAGCGGCCGAGCAGTGGCAGGAGCGGCAAGCACCGCGGCGAGAGCGAGGCCGGCGGCGCTCGCGATCAGGGTCATCCTCATGGGCGGGGAATAGAGCAAATCGGTCGCGGCATGACAACGGGGCGATGACGCTTTTGCGCCGGTGCCGATCCCATTCTCATCATCACCCCGGTCTTGAGCCGGGGTCCCGCTTCGTCTTCTTGGGCGAAAGACAGCTGGACCCCGGCTCAGGGCCGGGGTGACGGTACTGCTTCGTCAAAGCCCTCAATGCTGGCTGGTAATCCGGGCGATTTCGCGGGCGACCATCGTCTCGACAATGCCGGGCAGCTTGGCATCGAGCCATTCGCGCAGCATCGGGCGGAGTAATTCGCGCACCAACGCTTCGAGCGTGTTGTCGCCCAGCGCGGGCTCTGGCGCACGAACGATAAGCCGCGAGAGATTGTCGAGCGCGCCACGGCTGGCCTGTGCAGCCTGGGGCGAGACGATCGGCTCGGCGGCTGGCGCGGGTGCAGCGGGCGCGGCAATCGGCGTGGGTACCGGATCAGCGAGCGGAGCGGGTGCCACCGCGTCGCGAAGCTCCAGCACGTCATCGGGCGCCGCGGTCGGCGTCGCTGTTACAGGTGCCGTTTCGACGGCGCGAGGCGCGGGACGTTTGCTCCGCGCCGCGACCGCGCTTTCGCCTTCTTCGGCGATGATGCGTTTAATCGACGACAGAATGTCTTCCATCGACGGTTCAGTGCTCACGTCTCCCATCGCGATCCCTCGCACGCCAGCTATCCCTTGGGTTTCTGCGCTTGTGCGGGATTGGGGGCGCCAGTGTCAACCGTCGCGTCGAGCGTGGGCTGGTGCGAGGCGTCGACCGTGGCATTTTGTGCCTTGGTGGTGGTGGTGCCCGTCGAGGCAGGGCCTGGCGAATTGCCATCGGCCCAGTCAGACAATTGGGTGTGGACCCGGTTGTAATGCTGGACAGGGTCATAAAGCGCCCCGCC
>CANJKQ010000259.1 GCA_947474905.1 Pseudomonadota bacterium
CCGTTCATTTTCCAATTGCCCGCGATCAGCTTGCGGCGTGCCATATCGTCGATCCTCTTGTTGTCGCGAGCGGGGCGAGCGATAGCAAAGCCGCCGCGCAGCACAAGGTTGATGCGTCGCGCCGTCCGGCGTAAGGCAGCGCCTTCGCATCCTCTAGCCCCATGGTTCCACAGCCCGCATGCTCAGCCTGTTTCGCCGCCTCATCAACTCCCGGATCGGCGCTGGGATTGCGATCTTTGGCCTGATCCTGATCGCGCTGGCGTTCGGGTTGGGCGATGTCACCGGGTTGCGAAATGGCGCCTTGGGGGGCGGGCAGACCGCCAATGATCTGGTGACCGTGGGGCACTATAGCTTGTCGCGCGACGAACTGCGCCGCCGCATCGAGGATGAAGTGCAAAGACTGCGCCAGCAGCGCCCCGACGCCACCACACCGGCCTTCATCGCCGCTGGCGGGTTTGAATCAGCGCTGGAACAGTCCATCGACGCGCTCGCCATGCGCGCCTTTGGCGAACAGGCGGGCATCGTCATCGGGCCAAAGGCGATTGACGGCCAAATCGCCAGCATTCCCGCGTTCAAAGGCCCTGATGGTAAGTTCGACAAGACGCGGATGGACCAGGTGCTGGGCGCGCAGCGGATGACGGTTGCCCAGCTGCGCAGCGAAATTGCGCAGGTCAGCATCGCGCAGCAACTGGCAGCGCCGGTCCTTGGCGCGTCGCAGGTGCCCGACAAGCTTGCCCAGCCCTATGCCGCGCTGCTGCTCGAAAAGCGGACCGGCGCGGTCGGGTTCGTCCCCGCTGCTGCCTTTGCCAAGGGAATTACGCCGAGCGAGCAGGATATTGCCCGCTTCTATGCCGCCAATCAGGCGCGCTATCTGGTGCCGGAACGGCGCGTGCTGCGTTATGCGGTCGTCTCGCCCGACAGCGTGAAGGCCGCCGCCACCCCGACCGAGGCGCAGATCGCCGCCGCCTACAAGGCCAAAGCCGCAGACTATGCCGCGCATGAAACGCGGACCCTCTCGCAAGTCGTGGTAGGCGACAAGGGCGCCGCCGACGCGCTGGCCGCCAAAGTAAAGGCCGGAACCCCCATCGACGCCGCAGCCAAGGCCGCGGGGTTGGAAGCAGCCAAGCTCGAAAAGCTCGACAAGGCAGGCTTCTCCGCCCAGGCGGGCAGCGACGTGGCCAATGCCGCGTTCGCTGCGGCCAAGGGCGCGGTGCTCGGGCCGGTAAAGGGTGGTCTTGGCTGGCTCGTCATCCATGTCGACGCGGTTGACCATATCGCCGCCAAGACGCTCGATCAGGCCCGGCCCGATATCGTCAAGGCGTTGACCGAGCAGAACACGGCGACGCAGTTGCTTGATATCCGCAAGAAGATCGATGCCGCGCTCAACGGCAACGCGACCTTTGCCGACATCACCAACCAGTTGAAATTGACGCCGGTGACCAGCACGCCGTTGACCGCCGACGGCCGGGACCCGACCAAGCCCGAGGCAAAGCCCGACCCGCAATTGGCGCAAGTAATCCAGGCGGGCTTTGCGGGACAGCCAACCGACGCGCCGCAGCTTGTTGCCATTGGCAAGGATGGCGGGTTGGCAATCGTCAGCATCGATCGCGTCATTGCCGCCGCCCCTGCGCCGCTCGCCGAGGTGAAAAACCGCGTCACCGCCGATATCATCGCCGAACGTGCCGGGGCTGCTGCCGCCAAGCTGGCCCGCGCCATTGTGGCCAAGGTTGATGGCGGCGCGACGCTTGCCGCCGCGATGGCAGGGGCGGGCGTGCCATTGCCGCCCGTCAAGCCGGTCAACGCCCAGCGTGCGCAATTGGTGGCGCAGGGCGAGCGGGTTTCGCCGCTCCTCGCCCTGTTATTCTCGATCCACGCGAAATCGGCGCGCCAGCTGCCCTCGCCCGACGGCCAGGGCTGGTACATCCTCTATCTCGACACAATTACGCCAGGCAGCACCGTGCCGCCCGCACCCGTCGTGGCGGGAATGCGTCGCGACATCGGGCGTTCGCTGGGCGACGAATATGTGGCGCAACTGGCGCTCGCGGCGCGCAAGCTGGTGGGCGTCAAGCGCAATGCCGAGGCGATTGCCAAGCTGCGTGCCGAGCTCGCCGGCACGTCCGGCGGCGCTTTGCAGCCCTGACACCGGCAATGATCGAAGGGATCGAGCAAGCCCGCGCCGCGCTGAACAACGGGCGCCCGGCGCTGCTGTGGCAGCGGTTGGTGGCGGATACCGAAACCCCGGTCGCCGCCGCGCTCAAGCTGATCAAGCCAGAGCGTGGCGATTTCCTGCTCGAATCGGTTGAGGGCGGGTCGGTGCGCGGACGGCACAGCCTGATTGGCCTGGCGCCCGATCTGGTGTTCCGCGCCAATGGCGACACGGCCGAGATCAACGCGCAGTGGCTGACCGATCGTGACGCATTCGCACCAGCGCCTGAGCCGACGCTGGCGGCGCTCCGCACATTGGTCAGCCAATGCCGGATGGAGGTGCCCGCCGCCCTGCCGCGCGCGCTCGCCTGCCTGGTCGGCTATTTTGGCTATGAAACGGTGGGGTTGGTTGAAAATCTGCCGCGGGCGCGTGGTTCGGGCATTGGTTTGCCGGATATGATGTTCGTCCGGCCGACCGTGATCCTCGTGTTCGACCGGCTGGCCGATGCGCTGTTCATCGTGGCGCCCGTCTGGCCCCATGGCGCCGCCGCCGCGCTCGACCATGCGATCGAACGGATCGAGGCAGTCAGCGCGGCGCTCGCCACCGCGCCGCTTCCCGCGCCGGTCAGGGCCGAACCGCAAGACATCACCCCTAACCCGGTCATCGCACCCGATGCCTATCGGGCGATGGTGGCGCGCGCGAAGAATTATATCGTCGCCGGCGATATTTTTCAGGTCGTGCTGGCCCAGCGCTTTACCGCGCCTTTTCAGCTGCCGCCTTTTGAGCTTTATCGGTCGCTGCGGCGGATCAACCCCTCCCCCTTTCTCTATCATCTCGATCTGCCGGGGTTCAGCGTCACGGGCTCAAGCCCCGAGATCCTGGTGCGCGTTCGCGATGGTGAAATCACGATCCGGCCCATTGCCGGCACCCGCCCGCGCGGGCGGACGGCGGCAGAGGACGAGGCCAACCGGGCCAGTCTGCTCGCCGATCCCAAGGAACGCGCCGAACATCTGATGCTGCTCGATCTTGGCCGCAATGACGTGGGTCGCGTCGCCGAGGCAGGCAGCGTCAATGTCACCCACAGCTATATGGTCGAATTCTACAGCCATGTGATGCACATCGTCTCCAACGTCACCGCGCGGATCGACGCCAGGCGGGACGCCATTGACGCGCTGTTCGCGGGCTTTCCGGCGGGCACCGTCTCGGGCGCGCCCAAGGTGCGGGCGTGCCAGATCATCGCCGAATTGGAAGGCGAAAAGCGCGGCGCCTATGCCGGCGGCGTGGGCTATTTTTCCCCCGACGGATCGATGGACTCCTGCATCGTGCTGCGCACCGCCGTCGTGA
>CANJKQ010000260.1 GCA_947474905.1 Pseudomonadota bacterium
TCGCTCTGCGCGGAGACGGTGGCGATCGCAACCGCCAGCGCGGCAGGGCGGATGGCGGATGTGGTCGCGATCGGGGTGATCGGCGGCGCGATGGACGCCAATGGACGACCGACCGGCAATGCCATCGTCAACCCCTGTGGCCGCTGTCGGCAAGTCATCAACGAAGCGGCGCAGATGGGCGGGCGTGACGTGGCGATTTGGTGCGGCTCGGCGGAAGGCGACGCGATCCGTCGCTACTCGATTGCCGAGCTGCTGCCCGATGCGTTCGGGCCAGCGGATTTGGGCTTCGGCAGGCCCTAGCCGCGCCCAGCCCGCACCGCCGCTGCCGCCACCAACGGGGCGCCGGCGACCAGCAACAGGCTGACCGCGCCGAGCAATTTTACCGCGCCCGGCCCGCCATCAGTTGCGCCCGCCCCGAAAATCAGCAGCGGCACCGCCATCGGCAACATGACCAGCCCGGCCACCGCCCCCGCGCTGCCCAGCCCGGCGACAAGCGCGCCGGTGGCCAGCGCCAGCGCCGCCAGGCCCGGCGTGCCGATCAACAGGCCAAGCTCGGTCCGCGCCAGCGTGCCCGCGTCGATGCCCAACAGCCCCGCCGCAATAACTGCCGCCAGCATCAACGGCGGGCCGAAGCTCAGCCAATGCGCGATCAGCTTGGCAGCCGCCATGGTGGCAAGGCCAATGCCGCGCAGCTCGATCTGGTCGGTAACGCCCGCCTCGATATCGGGCGCCACCAGCCGCTCGACGGGGAGCAACGCCGCCAGCAAGGCCGCCGTCCAGATCACCCCGGCGCCCGCGCGCGCGAGCAGTACGCGATCGGGGCCCACCCCGAACGGGAACAGCACGGAGACAAGCAGAAAGAAAGCCACCGGAAAAATCGCCCCGCCACCCGTCCAGGCGCGGCGCACATCGCGGAGGATGAGCGCGATCATGCCGCTTTCCCCAGCGTCACCGTCATCGCGTCGGGCAGCGCGATGGGCTGGTGCGTTGCCACCACCACAGCGCCCCCCCGCGCCCGGTGCCGCGCAATGATCGCGCCCAGCCGCTCGACCGACCCAAGGTCGAGCCCGCTCGCCGGCTCGTCGAGCAGCCAAACCGGCGCCGGGCCAGCGATGAGCGGCGCCAGCGCGGCGCGGCGGCGTTGCCCTGTCGACAGCAGCCGCACCGGCACATCGGCGAGCGATGCCAGCCCCACCTCGTCGAGCGCGGCCAGCACGCCTGCCCGGTCCCCGCCATCCAACCGCGCCCAGAACAGCAGCGCCTCGGCCAGCGGCTGTTCGGGGTCAAGCGCATGGGCTTCGCCAAGATAAGCGAGCGCAACCTGGCGCCGAACCACACCGGCGCTGGGATCAAGCAAGCCCGCCGCCAGCCGCAACAGGCTCGATTTGCCGGCGCCATTGGGCCCTGCGACGATGAGGGCATCGCCACCGTCGAGCGCGAAGCTGATGTCATGGAATAATTGCCGGCCGCCGCGCGTGCAGCCGACACGGTCAAACACCAGCCCGCTCACCCTGCCGCAATCCGCGCTTGCCCCGTCATGGGAAGCCCAATAGGCCAGCGACCGAGCCGACAGCAAGCAGGAGAGCCCAACCAGTGACCACGCCGGGAATAGAGCCGCTGAGCGATGCCGAACGCGCCGACGCGCTGGATGGCCTGGCCGAGTGGGATTATGACGAGGCGCGCGACGCGATTACCCGCCAGTTCGTCTTTCGGGACTTTGTCGAGGCATTCGGCTTTATGGCGCGGGTGGCGTTACTGGCCGAAAAGGCAGACCACCACCCCGAATGGTCCAATGTGTGGAATCGCGTCGACATCCTGCTCACCACGCACGATGCCGGCGGCCTCAGCCATCGCGACGTCGAAATGGCTACGGCGATTGACGCGCTGGTCGACTGAAATAGCGGGTTGGGGCGATGAAGTCGCCATGGTAACGACATGAGTCGATAGCGTTTTCGCGATGGGGATGGACATGACCGCGAAGGGACATACCAAGCTGCTCGACACCGAGGCCGCGTTGCTGCGCGAATTGCGCGCGCAGCGGCTGCAGGAACGTCAGAACAAGGCGACATGCCTCAACACGCCGCCGACCATGGGCGAGCGCGTCGCCGATGCGGTGGCGGCTGGCATGGGGTCGTGGCGGTTCATCATCATCCAGTCCACCATTTTGCTGTTCTGGATCATCCTCAACATCGCCGCGTTCGTTGAGCATTGGGATCCCTATCCCTTCATCCTGCTCAACCTCGCGCTGTCTTTCCAGGCGGCTTATGCCGCGCCCTTCATCATGATGAGCCAGAACCGCCAGGCCGATATCGATCGCGAAAAGGCCGCGCAGGATTATCAGATCAACATCAAGGCCGAACTCGAAATCGAGCTGCTCCACCACAAGGTTGATGAGCTGCGCGAGCGCGAAGTGCTGTCGCTCGTCGCGTCGGTCGAGCGACTGTCAAAGCTGCTCGAAGCGCGGCAAGCGGACCAGGCAACGCCCGCGGCGGAATAATCCGCCGCTATTTCGGCGTCGGCGCCCCCGACTGAGCGGTCGGCGCGGGTGCCGAAGTCGGTGCGGGTGCCGAAGTAGGCGTGGCCTTTGGCGCCGCGCTTATTTCAATCGACAGCGGCTTGTGGCCGACGACATAGCGGTTGAGCACGCGCTGCACATCAGCGGGAGTCACGGCCTCAAGATTCTTGATCTGGTCGCGATAGACAGTCTCGGCACGCGGGTCTTGCAAGGCGCGCATTTCCCGCGATTCCCAATAACCGTTGCTTTCCATCGCCTTGCGGATCGTTGCGATGAGCGGTGTCTTGGCGCGGGCAAAGGCGTCGGCATCGATCGGCCCGGCGGCCAACGCCGTGATTTGCTGGTCCAACGCCTGGCGGAACGCGTCAAAACGTTCAGGCGGCGCCTCGATCCCAGCGAAAATATAGCCGACGCCGGGCAAGTCCCAATCCTCTTCGTTGGATTCAAAGGGCGCATAGGTAAGGCCTAATTTCTCCCGCACCGTTTCGATCAGGCGATCGCCCAGCATCGCGCGTGCCACCGCCAGCGCATAGCTATCGGCCGGCGCCGCGAAATAATCGGTGGTTCCCCAAAGCTGGACGATCTCGCCCTGATCGGGGCGGCCATGGTGATAATCGCTGATGGTTTGGCCAATAATTGGGGGGAACGGGGTGCGCCAGCGCGGCGCGCGCGGCAAGCTCGCCTTGGGCAGCGCGCCAAAGGTTCCGGCAATCGCCGTGATCGCGTCATCGACCGTCACGTCGCCGATCACGACGATTTCCGGCGGCGTTTTCAGCGCGTCGGCATAGAGCAACGGCAGCGCCGTCGCCGGGGTATCGGCCAGGGCGCGCGCGCTTGGCACGGGATTCCAGCGCGCGTCATTGCCGTGCGTGGCCGGTCCGATCAGCCGCTGCCGCGATGCCTGGGTGCTCGCGTTGATCGCGGCAAGCTGGCCACTATAGGCGGCCCTTACCCGTTCCACGCCA
>CANJKQ010000261.1 GCA_947474905.1 Pseudomonadota bacterium
ACGAACACTCTTGCGATTTCGCTCGCGCAGCTTCGCGAACATTTCAAGACTCGCGATTTCATCCTGCATGACGGGCGCGACCTGCGCCGGTTCAGCGTCAGCGGGCGCAGCCAGGCGGCGGTTGCCGCCGTGGCGGGCGTTACCCTGTGTTTCTCGGTCTATGGCGTTGGTCAGGCCGCCGCCGGCGCGGTCGTCGCATCGGGGGCGCTTGGCACGCCGCTGACGCCCGAGGCCAAGGTTGTGCAGCTGCAGAGCAAGCTCCAGTCGATGCGCGACGATGTCGAGGCGATCAAGCGCGCGGCCGCTGCCCAGGCGGCGCGGGTCGAACAGCGCCAAAAGCTGATCGCGGCGGTGATCGACGGCAAGCCCGCCAATGCCGCGCTCGCGCTCAATGCGCCGGTTATCGACGAGGATACCGCCAAGCGCGCCGCCGACGTGATCGCGCCGCTTCGCAAGGTTGAGGCGCATCAGGTTGCGATGGCCGTCAAGGCGCGCCAGCTGACCGAGCAGCGCTATGCGATGACGGCGGGCCAGATCCGGCGCCTTGGCATCGCGCCAGAGCGTTTTGCCGCGCAAACGCCCGCCATGGGTGGCCCTTACGAGCCCGTCGCGACCGGCCAGAGCGCGGAAGATGCCAATGCCGACGCGCAATTCCGCTCGCTGTTCATGACCTGGAAAAAGCTCGACTCGCTTGAGCAGGGCGTCATCGCCATCCCGTCGGCGCAGCCGGTTGCCAACGTCAATTTCACCAGCTTCTACGGTGTCCGTTCGGACCCATTCCGTGGCACGCCCGCCATGCACCCCGGGGTTGATATTCCCGGCCATATCGGCACGCCGATTTATGCGACCGCCGACGGCGTCGTCTCGCGCGCCGAACGCGCGGGCGGCTATGGCAATATGGTCGAAATCGATCATGGCCGCGGCATCGCCACGCGCTATGGCCATTTGTCGAAGATCCTGATCGGCGCGAATGTGCGCGTGAAGCGCGGCCAGTTGATCGGCCTGATGGGCTCGACCGGGCGCTCGACCGGCAGCCACCTTCATTACGAAGTGCGGATCGACGGCCGGGCAGTGAACCCGATCCCGTTCCTGCAGACCAATGCCTATCTCGCATCGGTGCAGGAAAAGGCGCAGAAATCGCGCCAGGCGGTGGGCGGGCCGGTCGCCGATTAGGGGCAATAACGACAGCTGGTTGCCGCGCCGCGCCTGGCGCCTTATCTATCCCGGCATGACCGAAGCCCCCGACCTGATGCTGACCGACGCCGCTGCCGCGCGCGTCGCCGCCATTGCCGAACGCCAGCACAAGCCGGCGATCCTGCGCCTATCGGTCGAAGGCGGCGGTTGTTCGGGTTTTCAATATAAATTCGGGCTTGCCGATGGTATTGATGCGGATGATCGCGTCGCCGAAACCGCCGGGGTAAAGCTGGTGGTTGACTCGGTCAGCCTCGATCTCGTGCGCGGTGCGCGCGTCGATTTCGTCGAAAGCCTGGGCGGCACCGCGTTCCGCGTCGACAATCCCAACGCCGCATCGGGCTGCGGTTGCGGTTCCAGCTTCTCGGTTTGACAAGCGCTTGAAGCTCGTCACTTACAACGTCAACGGCATCAAGGCGCGGCTGCCGCGGCTGATCGAGTATCTGACCGAACAGCAGCCCGATATCGTCTGCCTGCAGGAACTAAAGTCGAGCGACGAGACCTTTCCAGAGGCCGATATCCGCGCCGCCGGCTATGGCGCGGTTTGGCATGGCCAGAAGGGCTTTAACGGCGTCGCCATTCTCGCCAAAGGGATCGACCCCGTTGAGCGCCAGCGCGGGCTGGCGGGTGAAGATGACGACGATCATAGCCGCTATCTGGAAGCCGATGTGGCGGGGCTGGTGGTGGCGTCGATCTATCTGCCCAATGGCAATCCGCAACCGGGGCCGAAATTCGATTATAAACTCCGATGGATTGACCGGTTGGCGCGGCGCGCCCGCGACTTGCTGGCGGAGGAGCGACCAACCGTGCTGGCGGGCGATTACAACGTCATTCCCAATGACGATGACACCTTCTCGGTCCGCGCCATGGCCGACGACGCGCTGATGCAGCCGGAAAGCCGCGCGGGCTTTCGCGCCTTGGTCGCCCAGGGCTGGACTGATGCACTGCGCACCCGCCACCCCAAGGGTGGGGTGTGGACCTTTTGGGATTATCAAGCCGGCGCCTGGCAACGCGATACGGGGTTTCGCATCGACCATTTGCTGCTCAGCCCGCAGGCCGCCGACCGGTTGATCGACGCCGGTGTCGACAAGGACTATCGCGGCCGGGAAAAGGCCAGCGATCACGCCCCGACTTGGGTGACGATGCGCTGATCCGGGCGGGGGATCGCCATGAACCGCCTTGGCGATTTACACCAATAATACGCCAAAACACCCGATAATTGGCCGCACCTTGTGACGATGCGATGACGGCAGCTCCGCTAACCCATTGAACAACAACAATTCATGTGTTTGGCATGACTAATGCACTCCGTGTCGGCCGTGGGGCGCAAAGGCAAGGAGGAACGTTATGTCAATCAATTATCGTCGCATCGGTCTTAGTCTCGCCGCCGGTATCGCCAGCGGCCTTATGGTTGCTGCAGTTCCCGCAGGCGCCAGCGCGCCGGGCGAGGCGGGGAAAACGACTGCCGCGCCCAATGCCGAACCGACGGCGGCGGCTCCGGCCGCCAAGCCGCAGCGTTACTGCATCAACGACACCGTTACCGGATCGCGCCTGCCGCATCGCACCTGCCTGACCAAGGAAGAATGGGCCGCCCAGGGCGTCGACGTTACGCATCCCGATCGCTGAGACGGATGCGCCAGCCCGCGGCCGCGACGCCCCCTGCGCGCCGCGGGCTGATTTTTTCGCGGGGGGTTATTGGCGGGCAGGGGGAGCGAGGTGCGCCTCGAGCCAGCGTGCCGCTTCGTCGGGGGATTTTTTGTCACTGTCGCGGTCGACCAGGTAATTGGCCTGCTGCATCAGCGCGACGGGGATGCGCCCGACGAGCGGCGCCAGCACACGGATGAAGCGCGCGTCGTTGCGGTGCGCGCGGCCGACCATCAGGATGGCGTCATAGCCGGGGATCGCGCCCCTGGGATCGCCGAGCAGCGCCAAATGCTGGGCGGCGATCCGGCCATCGGAGGAAAAGGCCGAAATCACATCGGCCTGGCCGCTGGCGATCGCGCGATACATGAACGTCGGACTATAAGCATGGGCGGAGCGGAAGCTGATGGGGTAAGCGCGCTTGATGGCCACCCATTCGGGCCGTTCCAGAAATTCGAGATCTGCACCGAAATTCAGTGATGGTGCCTGATCGGCCAGATCGTCCAGCGTCGCGATGTGCCGCCGTTTCGCTTCATCGCCGCGCATCGCAAAGGCATAGGCGTTTTCGAAACCCAGCGCGCCGATCAACCTGATCCCGTGCGTCGCCTGCGCCCATGTGGCGAC
>CANJKQ010000262.1 GCA_947474905.1 Pseudomonadota bacterium
GGGTCCTTGCTGTCCTGCGCCACGCCCATGCCGAAAAAGCCGCCAACGCCATAGCGCGTCAGCTTCGCCATCTCGACCGCGAGGGCGGTTTTATCCTGTGCGGCGGCGATGTCGGCGAGCCAGGGCTTGATTGGGTCAATACCCTTTGCATCCGCTGCCGCCTCATCCATGAAGCTTGCATAGAAATCGCCGATCTTGGTGCCGGGCGTCTTCGCGGCGCCTTCCAAGATGCTCTTGGTCTGCTCGTTTGACACGTCCTGCAGGACGTTGAACATGCCCCATGTCGCGCGATCAGCAGGAATTTCCGTTGTCTTGTCCCAGGTGCCGCCCGCATAAGCGGCAAAATCGTCACCCGGTTTCACGCTGGTGTCCATGCCGGCCACGTCAAAGCCGAACGTGCCGATCTTGGGCCTGGCAGCGGTAGAAGCGGCTGGCGCCGTGCTTGCCTTGCCCTTGTGCGCGGCCGGCTTGGCCAGCGCGACACCGGTCAACGCGACGCCGACGAGCAGAGCAGATGTTACAACCGAACGACGCATGGGGATGTTTCCTCTCTGGGATCAGATGCTTGTTATGGTGCCGTGGTTTATTGCGCTGACACGGTTAGTCAACGCGATTGTGGCGCGGCTCGTGCAGTTTGGCCAAATGGCCGGAGCTGTTGCGCGTCAGCCACGGTCGCGCATCAGGCGCGCCTGTTCGCGCTTCCAATCGCGCTCCTTGATCGTTTCGCGTTTGTCATGCGCTTTCTTGCCCTTGGCGAGCGCGAGTTCCACCTTCGCGCGGCCGCGGGCGTTGAAATAGACGGTCAGCGGCACCAGCGTCATGCCCTCACGCGCCACCGCGCCGTGGAGCTTGTTGATCTCGCGCTCATGCAGCAGCAATTTGCGGGGGCGGCGCGGCTCGTGGTTGAAACGGTTGCCATGACTCCATTCGGGGACATTGGCGTTGACCAGCCAGACCTGCCCGTCCTTCACCTCGGCATAGCTTTCCGCGATCGACCCCTGGCCAAAGCGCAGCGACTTCACCTCGGTACCGGTCAGCGCGATGCCCGCCTCAAACACGTCATCAATGGCATATTCAAACCGCGCCCGCCGGTTTTCAGCGACGATCTTGGTCTTTTGAAACAAGGGAGGCTTGGGGCGGGCCATAGGGGGTGGGCGTTTACTCAGTCGGCCCTCGCGGGGAAAGGGCCATCGAACAACCTGCACCAAAATGGCTGGAAATAGCCGTCATCTTCACGATCAACTAACTAAACCGCCTATAATTTTGGTGCGTTATGCACGCGCGCGTCGTCATCTCGCTTCAACCTGCTTGCCGCATGCTGCACGTGCGACTCGAAGGTTTTTTCAGCCTGGCTGATGTCGCCGCCTATGAAACGGCCTTCCAGCAGGCCCTGATCGACCTGGGCGCCGGGCCCAACGAGCATCTGACCCTGTGCGATGCCTCGGCGGCGGCGCTGTCAACGGCTGAAGTCACTGCGGCCTTTCAACGCGTTATTGCCAAGCCCGAAAACCGTTCCCGGCGCTGCGCCTTGGTCGTGGATGGCGCGCTGGCACGGATTCAGGCGCGGCGCACCGCCGACCGGGACGATGTCATGCTGTTCGATAATGTCCCCGCGGCCCGAAAGTGGCTGCTGAACGCCGCCCGCGAGGCCGCCTGACCGAGGATACGTCCGCTATTGCCCAGCCGCTATCCCGGCCAACGCCGCATCCACCGCACGCTGGCTCGCCCCGCCGGGCCAGGTCATCCGCCGCTAGGCACATCCTGGCGACATGAACCTCGTACGCCCTTTATTCTCCGTGGACGAGGGCCCGCACGATAAGCCAGACAAGCAGCACGGCGGTTGGGTAAAATGTCAGCCCAAAGCCGAAGGCCCGGGCCCAGGGCGCCTGGCGATAGCCGACCCAAAACGCCGCACGACCGACGATGAACAGCGCGCTCAGCATCGGCACCAGTGTGGCTGCAGAGCCAGGAGCCAAAACCGCGAGCGCCGTCCAGGCGAAGGCAGCAAGAACCGCCTGTTCGAGCGTGTTCTGGAGATAGCGCAAGGCGATTTCGGTCGACGGGTCACCGCCGGTACCCCCGTCTATCTCGCGATCAACAAAGAAGCGACGATTGGCGACGGCGCCGATGCCCGCCAAAAGGCACGCCGCCGGACCAAGCAAATAGCGCACCGTCACGGTCAAAGCTTTAGCCTGGTCAACAGGCCCCGTCGATCGATCGGCGGCGGTCGTCCAGGCGATGGCCGTGACGAGCGCGGCCAGCGCCATGCCGACAAAGATCCTGAGGCGCTTGGCGCCGGGCGACAGCGGCTCAGTCAATTCCAGCCGCCGCCAGCGCCGCATCCACCACGCGCTGGCTCGCCTCGCCAGGCCAGGTCATCGGCAGGCGCAGGCCGGTGGGGAAATCCGGCCTCACCTTGCTCAGCGCATATTTCGCCGGCCCAGGCGACGCATCGGTAAACATTGCGATGTGAAGGGGGTAGAGCCGATCGTGCAGCGCCAGCGCCTTCGCCTGATCGCCCGCGGCCCATGCCGCCTGAAATTCGGCGCACAAACGCGGCGCGACGTTGGCGGTAACCGAGACGCACCCCACCCCGCCCTGCGCGTTGAAGGCCAGCGCGGTCTCGTCATTGCCCGAAAGCTGAACGAAATCGGCGCCGCAGCCCAGTCGCTGCTCGGTGACGCGGCCCAGATTGCCGGTCGCGTCCTTGACGCCGATGAAGACGCCCGGAAACGCCTTGACGATGCGCGCCATCGTGGCGGGCTGAATGTCGGTCACGGTGCGGCCGGGCACGTTATACAGCACCACCGGCAGCGGCGCTTCCTTCGCAACCGCCTCACAATGCCGGAAAATACCTTCCTGGCTGGGGCGATTATAATAAGGCGGCACCATCAGCGCGGCGTCGGCGCCAGCCGCCTTGGCCGCCTTCACATTGGCGATGGCGACGCGCGTGTCGTTCGACCCCGCCCCAGCCAGCACCGGCACGCGCCCGCGCACCTGATCGACACAGACCTTGACGACGTTGAAATGCTCCTCGGCGGTCAGCGTTGCGGCCTCGCCCGTGGTGCCGCAGGGGACGAGCGCGCTCGATCCTTCCGCCAATTGCCATTCGATGAAATCGCGATATGCCGCCTCGGCAAAGGCGCCCATCTGGTCGAATGGCGTCACCAGCGCCGGAATTGACCCCGAAAACATCGAATTCGTCCCCTTTTGGTGGCCTTGACGCGTCGGTAAGCCTCTTTTTCAATGGCGCAAATAGGGGCGAATATCCTATCATGTCCACATGCTGACGACGCTGCTTCGCACTGCCCTTATTGCCACCGCTTCCTGGTTCGCGACGGCGTCGGCCAATGTGCAGGATCAGCTTGATCAGTTGCGCGGCCAGCTTCAACAAATTCCTGCCTCGCCCGATCAGACAAGCGCGCTCGCCCAGGCAATCGCGCA
>CANJKQ010000263.1 GCA_947474905.1 Pseudomonadota bacterium
AGGCCAAGGGCATGACGGTCATCGGCGCGGCAGGCGGCGCCGACAAATGTAATTGGGTCAAGGGCCTGGGCGCAGATGCTGTTATCGATTACAAAGCCGGATCGATCGTCAAGCAGCTCATGGAGGCGGCGCCCGGCGGCATCGATGTCTATTTCGACAATGTCGGCGGTGATCATCTCGACGCTGCGCTCGCCACCGCCAAGGAACGCGCCCGTTTTGCGATTTGCGGGATGATCGAGATGTATAATACCGGCGCCCCGACGGCGCTTCGCTATGCCGCGCGCATCATCGGCGCACGCATCCGTATCCAGGGCTTCATCGTCAGCGACTATCTGGCGCGCGCGCCGGAATTTTATCGCGACATGGCGGCGTGGGAACATGCCGGCCAGCTGAAGCGCGAGGAAACGGTGATGGAGGGTCTTGCCAGCACCCCCGACGCCTTTCTCGGGCTGTTCACCGGCGGCAACACCGGCAAGATGCTCGTCAAGCTCTGATCTGGGCGGTCGTCCAGGGCGCTCGCGCCTGCCAGCCAAGGCGCTGGTAAAGCGCGCGCCCGGCGTCGGTCGCGTTGAGCAGTCCGCGGGTAATACCCCGTCGGCGCGCTTCGGCGCCCAGCAAGAGCATGATGGCCGTACCGAGGCCCTGACGGCGATGTGTGGGCGCTACTTCGATCGTATCGTGGAGCGCCCAGTCATCGATCGGCGTCATTCGCCCGCGTGCCGCTTCCGTGCCCTCACTGTCGATCAATCGGGCCTGGCAGACATCGCCAGTCCAGCCAAGTTCGACAGCCAATGTCGGCGGTACGCTGGGGTGCGTGTCGGGCAACGCGGCGCACGTCATGGTCGTGCCGGTGCGCTCTACATGCCAGCCATCGGGCAGTAACTTCGCCATATCGGCTGGATCGATTGCAGCCTTGAGCAGGATGTGCGGTTCCACAATGGAGCGCGCGATCTCGGCAATGCCAATCGGCGGGCGTGGGAAGACGAAGCGACGCCGTTCGGTCGGCTCGCCGGTTTCGATGCGATGGGCACCGCCGATTACCAAGGGCGGCGCCAAGGCCCGGCTTTGCGCCCAACCCCGGGCGAACGTCTCGATCAATGCGGCGGGAACGAGCAGCGCGCTCAAATCTCGCCCGAGAAGGTATCGCATTGATTGGGGTCGGCGGTTTCGATGCCGCGCTTCAGCCATTTCATCCGCTGGGCGGACGTGCCATGGGTGAAGCTGTCCGGCACCACGCGGCCCTGCGTTTCCTGTTGCAGCGTATCGTCGCCAATGGCGTGCGCGGCGGTGAGGCCGCTTTCAAGGTCGCCCGGCTCCATCCGGTCGCGGTTCAGGCCCGCCCAGACGCCGGCATAGCAATCCGCCTGCAATTCCAGCCGCACCGACAGCTTGTTGCCTTCGGCTTCCCCAACACGTTGCTGGCGCTGCGTCACCTGATCCGAAATGCCCAGCAAATTCTGGATATGATGGCCAAATTCGTGCGCGATCACATAATCCTGCGCAAAATCGCCCGTGGCGCCAAAGCGATTGGCGAGTTCATCGAAAAAGCTGGTGTCGAGATAAATGCCGCGATCGACCGGGCAATAAAATGGCCCCATCGCCGATTGCGCGGCGCCGCAGCCGGAGCGGCCGTCGCGGCTGTAGAAAACGAGTTTGGGCGCGGTGAAGTGCTGGCCGTTTTGGGCAAAATAGGCGGCCCAGGTCTTGTCGGTCGAGCTAAAGGCGTTGCACGCGGCATGGCTGGCGGGATTGGCCAGGCATTTCTGCTGCAGCGTCTCGCCCGGTTGGCTGAGCCCGCCTGACCCTTGGCCAACCGACTGAGGCGAAAAGCGCTGGCCACCGCCCAGCATCGGCAAGCCCCCACCGAACACCGCCAGCACCAGCAGCAGCACGACCACGCCGCCACAGCCGAAGCGGCTGAACACGAAGGGCAGCAATCCCAGGATCAGCCCACCGCCGCCCCCACCGCCAAAGCCGCCGCCAAAATTCTGGCCGCGTTGGTCTTCGACATCAATGTTAGGATCAAAATCGTCGAGGCGCATTGTTCGTCCCGCCACTCATCGCTCTGTTGATGAATGCGCGGCGCTGGCGCGGGTTGCAATAGGGCGCGTTGCACGTGTCACCCGTCGCGACTGTCATCAAACCGTCGTTGATCGCGCGAAGCGAAAGGAGCATGGCGACCCACATGGCCGATGACGAGTCCCGCAGCGCAGCAAAGCCCCGGCGGAACCTGCGCCGCCAATCCCCTGCCATGCCGCTGCCCGATGAGGTCGCGCTGGTTCTGCAGGGCGGTGGCGCCCTGGGAAGCTATCAGGCGGGCGTCATTCAGGGCCTTGCCGAGGCGGGTATTGAGATTGACTGGGTCGCGGGCATTTCCATCGGCGCGGTCAATGCCGCCATCTTTGCGGGCAACCCGCCCGAGCGGCGGCTCGAGCGGCTAAAGGCGTTTTGGGATAAGGTGACGAGCGCCTTGCCCAGTTTCCCGATTTTCCCCAACGACCATCTGCGCGAATTGCTGCACGAATGGTCGGCGGGCATGGTGCTCACCACCGGGGTGCCCGGCTTCTTCACGCCCAGGCCTTTCCCGCCAACCTTTGCCGCATCTTCGACGCCTGCGGCGCTTAGCTTTTACGATTCGACGCCGCTGATCGAAACCCTCAATGAGCTGGTCGACTGGGACTTGATCAATAATGGCCCGATGCGGCTGTCGGTCGGCGCGGTCGACATCGAAAGTGGCAATTTCCGGTTTTTCGACACGACCACCGACAAGATCGATGTGCGCCACATCATGGCCTCGGGCGCGCTGCCCCCCGGGCTGCCGCCCGTCGAGATCGACGGCAAGCTGTGGTGGGACGGGGGGCTGGTGTCGAACACGCCGCTGGGCCATGTCATCGACCATCAGACCAGCCAGATACTGGTGTTTCAGGTCGATCTTTTTTCTGCCGCTGCCGAGTTGCCGCGCACCATCATGGACGTCATGGCGCGTGAAAAGGAAATCCGCTTTTCCAGCCGCACCCGGACGATTTCGGACGAGGTGATCAAACAGCGCATGGAGCGTGAGGCAATCGCCAAGGTGCTCGCCAAGCTGCCGCCCGAAATGGCCGACGACCCCGATGTAAAGGCGCTGGCGGCCTATGCGCAAGAACTGCCGATCCACCTGGTCCAGCTCATCTACCGCGCCAATGCCTGGGAAGGCGGGTCGCGCGATTTCGAATTTTCCGCGCGCACCATGCATGAGCATTGGCAAGCGGGCCTCGCCGCGATCGATCAGGCAATGTCGAATGCCAAGCTCGTCACCGAAAACATCCTGACCGGCGCCACCGCCGCGTTCGACCTGTGTCCGCAGGCGGGGTTGAAGCGTTCCGCCCCCCATATCCCCTGCTGATTTTTCCTGCGTCCCCCCCCCAATTGAAGGAG
>CANJKQ010000264.1 GCA_947474905.1 Pseudomonadota bacterium
CCGGTCGCACAGCCGCTCAGCATGGCTCATGATGTGGGTGGAAAACAGGATGGTCGCGCCGCGATCGCGCTCGGCGCGGATCAACGCTTCCAGCCGCTCTTGATTGACGGGGTCGAGGCCCGAAAACGGCTCATCGAGCACCAGCAAATCGGGCTGGTGAACAACCGATCCCAATAGCTGGACGAATTGCGCCATGCCCTTGGACAGCTTGCGGATCTTGTCGTCAGCGGCATGGCCCAGCCCGGCCTGCTCCAGCAAGGTCACCGCGCGTTTGCGACCCGCGCCCCAGTCCAGCCCGCGCAACGCGCCCATGAAGGCAATCGCTTCCTTCGCCTTCATCGCCGGGTAAAGCCCGCGCTCTTCAGGCAAATAGCCGATGCGGTCACCCACTTCGCGCGGGCGGCGATGGCCAAGCAGCGCGCGGTCGCCCTCATCGGGTTCGATAATGCCGAGCAGCATACGCAAGGTGGTCGACTTGCCCGCGCCATTGGGGCCGAGCACGCCGTAAATGCTGCCGGCGGGAACGGCGAGATCGACCCCGTCAACCACGCGCCTGCCGCCGAATTTCTTGACCAGGCCCTGTGCGCTGACCGCCGGTTGACCATCCATGATGTGATTTTTTCCCGCCATGCCCGTATTACCGTGGTAGCGGGGTGGGGTGGACCAAGACAAGCCATTCAACCGGTTAATCCGCGAAAAAGCGTCCGCGCTTGGTTTTGCCGCGTGCGGAATCGCTTTGGCTGATGCCGCGCCCCGGGCGGGCGAGCGGCTGCGCGCCTGGCTCGCCGACGGCATGCATGGCGAGATGCTGTGGATGGCCGATCGCGCCGAACAGCGCGCCTCCCCCACCGGGCTGTGGCCTGAAGTGAAAAGCATCATTGCGCTCGGCATGAGCTATGCGCCCGCCACCGATCCGCTCGCGCTGGCGGCGGTGCCTGATCGCGCGCGGATTTCGGTTTATGCGCAGGGCCAGGATTATCATGACGTGGTCAAGCGCCAGATAAAGGCGCTTGCCCGCTGGCTGGTCGAGACGGCGGCGCCCGCGCAGCCGCAGGTGAAGGTTTTTGTCGATACCGCCCCGGTGATGGAAAAGCCGCTGGCGGAGGCGGCGGGGCTGGGCTGGCAGGGCAAGCACAGCAATCTGGTGAGCCGCGACGCCGGCAGCTGGCTGTTCCTGGGTGCGATTTACACGACGCTTAATCTTGCCCCCGATGCGCCGGGGCGCGACCGATGCGGGTCGTGCGACGCGTGCCAACGCGCCTGCCCGACCGATGCTTTTCCCGCCCCCTATCGCGTCGATGCGCGGCGCTGCATCTCCTACCTCACGATCGAGCATAAGGGAGCGATTCCGCACGAGTTTCGCCGGGCGATTGGCAACCGGATTTACGGCTGCGACGATTGTCTGGCGGTGTGCCCGTGGAATAAATTTGCCCAGGCCGCGCAGGCCAACCGGGCCTTTCTGCCGCGCGCGGAGCTGGCGGCGCCGCGGCTCGCCGATCTGCTCGCGCTCGACGATGCGGGTTTTCGGCAGGTGTTTTCGGGCTCGCCCATCAAGCGGATCGGTCGCGACCGGATGGTCCGCAACGCGGCGATTGCCGCGGGCAATAGCGGCGATGTGGCGATGGTGCCGGTGTTGCAACGGCTGGTGGGCGATCCCTCGGACGTGGTGCGAGAGGCGGCGCAATGGGCGATCGATCAGCTACAATATCACTAACGGGCAAGCTCAACTGACGGCCCGATTCCCGGCACGGCGGCCGACCCCGCTACTTCCCCCCGCCCCGTCGGGCGATGGCGGCGACGCAGCTCGCGCGGTCGATCGTGCGGCCATCGGGCTGGCGGGCGTCGACATGCGTTACTACCGCGCCATGCCCGGTGGCACCGTAAAGATAAGCGTCGAGCACGCAGATCGCGCTTTGAAACTGCAGTTTGCGGCCCGGCCCTTCGGTCACGTCGGCGTCGGGCTTGCCGAACAGCGCGGTCAGCTGCGCGGCGTCCTTGCCCATCACGCGCTCCAGCCCGACCGGCGCCGATACTGGCCGGACGGGCGGCGGCTGCAGTCCGACAACGGGCGGCGGCGCGCCCGTCGTTGCGCCGCATGCCGCAAGCGGCAGAGCGGCAAGGGCGGGCAACAAGCGCGGCAGGGGTAAGCGGGTCATTGCGCCACCATCACGAGGAACCGCCGCCGGAGCAAGCCTGAACATGGCCGCTCGCCGCGCGGGAGTTGCGCATTGCCGCGCGGCCCCGTAACGCACCCGCCAGTCCTTCCCCAGCCGGAGAACACCCGTTGACTGCGCCTGCCCTTGATATCGTCGCGATCGGTAACGCCATTGTCGATGTGCTGTCGCCCTGCGACGATGCTTTCATCACCGCTGAAGGCATGACCAAGGGGTCGATGGCGCTGATGTTCTCGCCCGCCGATGCCGATGCGCTCTATGCCAAAATGGGGCCGGGGACCGAGGCGAGCGGCGGATCGGCGGCGAATACCGTGGCCGGCATGGCGGCTTTGGGCAGCAAATGCGGCTTTATCGGCCAGGTCGCGAGCGACCAGCTTGGCCAGGTTTTCGCGCATGATATCCGCGCGACCGGCGTCCATTTCGATACGCCCGCACGCCCCGGCGAACCGTCGACCGCGCGCTGCCTGATTTTCGTGACGCCCGATGGCCAGCGGACGATGAACACCTTTCTGGGCGCGTCGCAATTCCTGCCGGCGGCGGCGCTGGATCGGGAGCTGATCGCGCAGGCAGCGATCCTCTACCTGGAAGGTTATTTGTGGGATCCGGAGGAGCCGCGCGCGGCGATGCGCGAGGCGATTGCCATTGCGCGGAGCGCGGGGCGGCGCGTTGCCTTCACGCTCAGCGACATTTTCTGCATCGGTCGCCATGGCGACGATTTCCGCGCGCTGATCGCCGACGGGCTGATCGACATCCTGTTCGCCAATGAAAATGAGCTCCACGCGCTGGCGCAAGTCGACGATTTCGAGGCCGCCGTCGCCAAAGTCGCGGCGGCGGTGCCGACGCTGGTGGTTACCCGCAGCGAAAAAGGCGCGATCGCGATCGCCAATGGGGAACGCGCGCAGGTGAATGCCGAACCGATCGACAAGGTGGTCGACACCACGGGCGCGGGCGACCTGTTTGCGGCGGGCTTTCTCCACGGCCAGGCGCAGGGCTGGGGGCTGGAAAAGTCGCTACGGCTGGGCGCGGTATGCGCGGCGGAGATCATCAGCCATGTCGGCGCCCGGCCGATGGTCGACCTGAAAGCGCTGGCGGCGGCGAAGCTGGGGTAAGCGGCACGACCCAGCCAGCCAAGGAATAGCTGTCAGCCCAGCTATCCCGGCGTCTGCCCGTCACCCCAGCGAAAGCTGGGGTCGATCAATTTAACTCCCCTTGGCGATCCCAGCTTTCGCTGGGATGACG
>CANJKQ010000265.1 GCA_947474905.1 Pseudomonadota bacterium
CAGGATTTTTTTGAGCATTATCACCCCAAGAGACCGCGCCACCAAGGCAGCTTATAGATTTCAACATTCACGAATATATCACCGGCATCCGCGACAACGCCCTGGTCCGCAGTGACGTGCAGCCGACGTGTGCTCGTTCGATTTAGCCACCATTCGCCATTCTTGTCCGGTCCCTTTCCAATCGCCATCGACATGGCCGTCTTGATCTGATCAAGCGCGGGCGCGACTGGCGACTTGACGTCAACCGAGCAAGTCCATGCTCCCCCCATCACGGGCTGGCCACGCAAGACGGTAACGTTCGGTAGTTCCCAAACATCCAGTTCCAGTGGCTTTGCCGGATCAGCGGTCTGAGTCCGTTTTGATTGCCATCCAACGGCCCGTAGCCCGGCCTCAAACTCGACGACATCGTCCGCACGATCGAAGCATTGCTGTTCAATGAATTGTGCGATCTTGTTAGCGTTGTTGGCACGATCGGTCGTTGACAATGGTGCAATCCGGTGGGGCGATGAAGCTCTATCACAGCTGACTAGCGCCACTGCCAAGAAAAAGGCGCGGACCGCGCGCCTCACGCGACACCTTCTACGCGCATCGGCTCTTCCCCCGCCATCGCGCGCAGCCCGCGCTTGCCAAGCAGCACTGGGACCGCAATTTCCCCAGAATTGGCGACGAGGATTTTGGTGAGCATCACGCCTTTTTCAATTCCCGCACGAGCAGCCCTGCAAGCACCGACCAAGCCGCGATTGGCAATCCTAAAAACAGCGCCGCCGGGACAATTATATCCTTGCTGCATTCCCAATAGCCGGCAACGCAATCAAAGTCTGCCATCGACCAAGCAAAGGAGAACGCAAACACGAAGAGGCCAACCAATCCCGTTACCAGCAGCAAAGCAATGACGAGAATGCGGACCTTCACCAAGGCACACCGTCAGTCCGGGCCTGACCCGGGGTCCCGCCACCTCTTCCGTCGGCCCAAAACAAGCTGGACCCCGGATCAAGTCCGGGGTGACGCGTGGAGGATGAGCTGATCAAAGCACCCGCTCCACCCCCGTGTGGGCGAAGTCATCGCCTTTGAACAGCAATGGCTCGCCGCGCTCCATCGCCAGAGCATAGGCGAAGCAGTCGCCATAGTTGAGCTGCGCCTTGTGCCCGCTGCCCTTGCCGAAATCGCGATAGGCCTGGCGGGCGAGCTGAACTTGGGAAGGGGTTACGGGCACAATCTCGATTTCGAGCTTCTGCAGGAGGATGTCCAGTCCGGCGCTTAACACTGCATCGCGTGATCTGTCGGCAACGATCCCCGCTTCCAGATAATTACCTGCCGACATAGCGCCTCCTCCACGCCGCAGGATCGACCCGGCAAAGGCTTCGCCTTCGGGTTCGACCTTGAGTATGGCAACAATGGCCGAGCTATCGACAATCAACGGGGTAGCCCAGTCACGTCATCATACAGCTCCTTGTCAATATCGAAGGCCAGCGCTTCCGGGCTCATCCGCGCGCGCATATCGCGGCAGAGAGCCATTACTTCTTTGAGTTTCTCACCCTTCGTTAGTTCGCGCTGCCGCGCCCGCAGTGCCTCAAGCACGACTTGCGTCAATGTCTCGCCGGTGCGGCCTGCAATTTCGGTGGCGAGCGCATAGGCCTCATCGCTCTTGATGTTCATCTGCGCGCCCATCGATCTACCTTTCGCGGGTTTATTGGTAGAATACTGTTTCAGCCCTTTAGCCGCAAGTCGCCTCCACCCGCATCGGCTCTCCCCCCGCCATCGCGCGCAACCCCAGCTTGCCGAACAGCGCCGCATCCGCGCTGTCGCCGCGATTGCCCGTCGTCAGCAGCTTGTCGCCGGTGAAGATGCTGTTCGCGCCCGCCAGGAAGCAGAGCGCTTGGCAAGCCTCGCTCATGCTTTCGCGCCCCGCGCTCAGCCGCACCATGCTCAGCGGCATCGTGATCCGCGCGACCGCGACCGTACGGACAAATTCGATATCGTCGATCTTCGCCATCGGTGTGCCCGCGAGCATGTCGCCCAGTGGCGTCCCCTTCACCGGCACAAGCGCATTGACCGGCACGCTTTCCGGGTGGCGCGGCAGCGTGGCGAGCGCGTGGATGAAGCCGACGCGATCACTCCGCGTCTCGCCCATGCCGACAATGCCGCCGCAGCACACGCTGATCCCCGCCGCGCGGACATGCGCCAGCGTCTCCAGCCGGTCCTCGAACGTCCGCGTCGTGATGACGTTGCCGTAATTCTCCGGCGAGGTATCGATATTGTGGTTATAGTAATCGAGCCCCGCCGCCTTCAGCCGACGCGCCTGATCGCCCTCCAGCATGCCGAGCGTCATGCAGGTTTCCAGCCCCATCGCCTTGACGCCCTCTACCATCTGGCAGACCGCATCGAGATCGCGATCCTTGGGGTTGCGCCACGCCGCCCCCATGCAGAAACGCTGCGACCCCGCCGCCTTGGCCTCGGCTGCCGCCGCGAGCACGGCGTCCACGTCCATCAGCTTTTCGGCCTTCAGCCCGGTGTCGGCGTGCGCGGACTGGCTGCAATAGCCGCAATCCTCCGGACAGCCGCCGGTCTTGATGCTGAGCAACGTGCACAGCTGCACCTCGGCAGGCGCATGGTGGGCGCGGTGCACCTCGGCGGCGCGAAAGACGAGCTCGGTAAAGGGCAGGTCAAAAAGGGCCGAGATTTCGGCGCGGGTCCAGTCGGTACGAGTCATATCAGTCAAGCGGCTTTCACAGGAGCCGGGGCGCCGCGCAGCAGCCCTTCCGTGCTCAGGTCTTCGTCAATGTCGGGCCAGTGGATGCCATAGCCACCGCCCGCACGTTCCCAAACCGCGCGTTGTCCCGGCGTGGCGTGCAGCAGGCGCGGATACCAGGCGAGCGGCACGGAGATGGTCCGGCCGTCCATCAGATCGACGATCAGGCTGGCATCGTCAAAGCGCACGTCGAGCACCCGCTCGTCGGTGATCCTAGCCGAAATAGTCATGCAGGCCTTTCCGCGCGCTTCCGATTGGCGAGCCGTTATGGGTTCGCGCTCCTGCCAATTTCAGGCAGGCGTTCTTCCTCCGGAACCAGCAAATTTTGTTTCCGCAAAGCCGACAGACTTACCGCCCGTTGCCCCTTCTCGCTCCGGCTTGACAAAAGTTCTTTCACGTAATGTTCCGGACCATTGTAAATGACCTCACCCGAGCAACCTTCGTAATCAAAATGAATCACTAGCAAATGATCGGCGTCCGTATCGACCTTGCGGAATGCCGGCCCGCGGCCAGTGCCACTCGCCTTTACCTGGACCGATTTTTTTCCAACATAGCCGTCGATGCCCTTATTGGACCGACCGGTAAGCTCCAACCCGAACCGTTCGGCGGCTACCGCCTCTCCCAAATCCCCTACAAGGTTGCC
>CANJKQ010000266.1 GCA_947474905.1 Pseudomonadota bacterium
ATTTCGGGCGGCATGGCCAATATCTTCGATACCGATGTCGCGCTGATCACCGAGGTGCTGCGCGTCAACCTGATCGGGCCGTATCTCGCGATCAAGCATGCCGGTCCTGAAATCGTGAAGCGCGCAGAGTCGACGGGCGGCGGCGCGATCGTGCTGACGGCGAGCGTCGCGGGGATCCGCTCAGGCGCGGGGTCGCCGGCATATTCGGCGTCGAAGGCAGGGGTCATCAATCTCGCGATGACGGCGGCACAGCAATTTTCAGGCTCGGGGGTGCGCGTCAACGCGATCTGCCCCGGCCTCACCGAAACGGGTATGACCAAGCCGGTGTTCGATTATGCGCGCGAAGCGGACAAGATGGACAAGGTCGGCCGCCTCAACCCGCTCAAGCGCGCTGCGCAGCCCGAGGAACTGGCGAGCGTCGCCGTATTCCTCGCCTCGCGCGATGCAAGCTATATCAATGGTCAGGCGATTGCCGTGGATGGTGGCTTATCCTCCAGCCACCCCGTCACGCGGCAGGAATTCGGCAAGACAGCGGTCTGACCCCCAAACGGGGAAGCGCCAAGGCTTCCCCGCGCGAGTCACCGGCTGATTAGCGGCACACGGTAACGCGGTGATGCCAATGCCATTCATTCCAGCAATGGCGATAGCCGCGCCCCCAGCCGTAGCGGCGGTCGTGATCTTCATAACGATGGTCGCGGTCATAGCGCCCGTCACGATGATCACGATCATAGCGATAGTCGCGATCATAACGGCCACGGTCATCATCATGGGCCTGCGCCGCCGTCGTCATGGTGACCGCCGAAAGCGCCAGTCCGGCCGCAGCAAGAGCTTTGGAAATACGCATAACAACATCCTCTGCCCGGGGATCGGGTGTGACCTTGTTACGCGATTCCGCCCGCACTGTTCCTGAATGGGACAGACAGGGGCGGTTCAGGCGGCCAGCCGTGCCTTGAAAAACGCAATGACGTCGTCCGCCGCCGCACGGGTCGGCTGGCCGGGTTCGTCAATCAGATCCCCGGTCATCACGCTGTGCGGCGGGCGGCCCGCGCGCGCCAGCGGGCTTTCCGGGTTGCCTGCGCTGTCGGGCAGCACGGTGCCTTTAAACGCCGGGCCGAAAACGGTGCGCAGCGTTTCAAATTTTTCCGGCCGCGACAAAGGATCGCCTTCAAAGCGATAGCCGCGAATCTCCAGCCCCTCTTGCTCGGTGCGTGCCTTGACGCAGGCGAGATCGGCCGGAGAAATATCCAGCGCGGCGGCGTCGCGTGGGGGCATGCCGGGCTGCGACAGCGCCGGCGCCAGCATCACGGGATCAACGGCCATCGACAAGGCGAAGCCGCCGGTCAGGCACATGCCAATGGCGCCGACGCCAGGGCCACCACATTCCGCATGCGCTTGGCGCGCCAGGGGTTTCAGCCAGTCGACAATCGGGCTCGACCGGTTCGATCGCAACATCGTGAATTCACGGCTGACGCAGAGATGGGCAATTCGTCCTGCCGTAATGACGGCCGGATTTTCGGCGTCGGGCGTGCCAAGCAGGATCGGCGCATAAACGCGCATCCCCGCCTCGGCGATCCAGCGGCAAAAGCGCGCGAGGGTGGGCGTGAAGCCGTAAACTTCGTGGATGACGATCACCGCCGGGCCGCGATCACCGATCGTCAAGACCGGCTTGGTCTTGCCGTCAAAGGTAAAGTCACGGCGGGTGAAATCGCTGATATCGGTGGACAATGTCATGCTGCTACTCCCGTAACCTCATCAGCCCTTCCTGGGCGGTGCTCGCTACCAGCCGACCATCACGCGCAAAGACCTTGCCGCGATTGAAGCTGCGCGCATGGCCCGTCCAGGGGCTGTCGCACACGTAAAGCAGCCAATCATCGGCGCGAAAGGGCTCGTGCAGCCACACGGCATGGTCGAGGCTCGCGGTCTGCAGCTTGTGCGTCATCCAATGGACGCCATGCGCCAGCGTGCCCGTGCCCAGCAACGTCATGTCGCTGGCATAGGCAAGAATGGCCCGGTGCAATGCCGGGTCATCGCCCACCGGGGCAATGGCGCGAAACCAGCTGGCCTGGCGCGGCGGGCGTTTTTCAAGGTTGGTCCATTCGCGCGGCTCGACGGGGCGGATCTCAACCATACGCGGGCGCAGGAAATTATCGCGAAAGCGTTCGGGGATTTGGTCCTTCACCGGCGCCCGCAGCTCTAGCTCGTTCTTCAGCGCCTCCGGCGGCGGCACGTCGGGCATGGCGTCTTGATGGTGCAGGCCCTGTTCGGGGCGCTGCAGCGACACCGTCATGCTGAGTATCGGCGAGCCGCGCTGCGTGGCGACGACACGCCGGGTGGCGAAGCTCTTGCCGTCGAAATCGCGCACCACACGATAGATGATCGGGTGGTTCTCGTCGCCTGCGCGCATGAAATAAGCGTGCAGCGAATGCGCCGCCTTGGTCGCTTCGCCCTCCTCCTCGACCGAGCGTTGCGCCGCTTGCAGCCCCTGCGCGATCACCTGGCCGCCAAAGACCCGGCCAAAACCATCATCACCGCAAGGCCCACGAAACAAATCGGTATCGAGCTGCTCGACATCGAGCAGCCGCACCAGCTTGGCGGCAAGATCAGTGGGGGAGGGGGTGTCGGTCATGCGATTTCCTCTACCTCCCCGCGCCGGGAGGGGTTGATCAATAGCCCGCCGCCCGCGCCAGCTGATCGGCGTGGAAATTGGCATCGCCAAACAGCTCGGCAAGCACGCGCCCGCGTTTCATGTAGAAGCCAATGTCATATTCGTCCGTCATGCCGATGCCGCCATGCATCTGGACGCCTTCCTGCACGCTGAGCGTGGTGGCGAGGCTGGTCATCGCCTTGGCGACCGACACGGCCTGGTCTGCCTCGGGCGCGCCCGCGTCGAGCAATTGCTGCGCCTTAAGGACGGCAGCGCGGGCGACTTCCATTTCGCTGTAAAGGTGCGCCGCGCGGTGCTGAAGCGCCTGAAAGCTGCCGATCGGCACGCCGAACTGCTTGCGCTGCTTGAGATATTCCACCGTCATCGCCATCGCGCCGCCGCCAACGCCGAGCAATTCGGCCGACGCACCGGCGCGGCCGGCGCGCAGCAGGCGGCCGAGCGGATCGGCGCCCGCGTCAACTTCACCGATCACCGCATCGGCATCGACTTCGACGCCGTCAAAGGTCAGCCGCGCCGCGATCGAGCTGTCGGCCAGCCGTTCGGCTTGGGCGGAAAGCCCGGCCGCGCCCTTGTCGACCGCGAACAGGGTGATGCCATCCCCGTCTTCCGCGCTGCCCGCCGTGCGCGCCGCAACGAGGATGACGTCAGCGACATGGCCATGGCCGACAAATTGTTTGGTGCCCGACAAGCGGAAGCCATTGCCCGCGCGCTCGGCCTTCATC
>CANJKQ010000267.1 GCA_947474905.1 Pseudomonadota bacterium
ACGCCCAGCGTCGTACGGTCGGGTCCCTCCCACACCTTGAAGCCGGTATTGCCGGGGCGGAAATAGAATTTCTCTTCGTAACCCGGCCCATCGGGGATGTGGCTTTTGCGATAGACGCCGTGGATCGCGCCATCGGGGCCGATCATCGCCAGCGAGTTATAGTGGTGCGGGCCGTCCGCCTCGAAAAAGCTGGTGGGGATGGCGACCTTCAGCTCGGCGGCAAGCGCCTGCATCGCCAGCACCGATGGGTGCTCGGCGGCGGGCCGCGCGGTCGCGAACAGGCCTTCATCCTCGACCCGGCAGAAATATTCGCTCTCGAACAATTCGGGCGGCAGGATGACCTGCGCGCCCTGCGCCGCCGCCTCGCGCACCAACCGCGCGACATTGGCGATGTTGCGGGCGGTATCCGGCCCAAAGGCAAGCTGTAGCGCGGCGACGGTAATCTCGGTCATCTCAATTCCTGACTTCTGGCTGGCGAGCCTACCATCCCGTTCGTGTCGAGCGAAGTCGAGACACGGGAACTGGGCGATTCGCTTGCGGCCCGTCCCTCGACTGCGCTCGGGACGAACGGTGAATAAGCGCTAGATCGTAATGCCGAACCGTGCGGCAATGGCAATGGTGGCGAGATAGAGCAGCACGGTCAGCGCGCAACCCGCCGCCAGCGTTGGCCAGAAAGCCACGCCGTGCCGCAACAGCGCCGGGATCAGCAGGAACATCGGCAGCGAGGGCAGCACATACCAGAGCGTCGCTTCGGCGTGATTGGCCAACCGCACCGGATCGTGCGTGTCGTGCCACAGCCACATCATCCCCATCACCGAGACGAGCGGCAGCGACGCGACCAGCGCGCCCAGCGCCGGGCTGCGCCGCGCGAGCAACGCCACCAGCGCGATCATCACGCCTGATAGCGCCGCGCGGAGCGCAAAGGCCAGCATCGGCGCTACGCCGGGATCTGCTGGCTGATGCAGTGGAAGCTGCCGCCGCCGGTCAGGATATGGTCGGCGCGCAGCCCAACCACCTCGCGTGTCGGGAACAAGGCGGCAAAGGCCTCGACTGCCGCCGCATCATTGGGCGCGCCGTAAAGCGGCACGACCACGGTCGCGTTGCCGATATAGAAGTTCATATAGCTTGCCGGCACGACTTGCTCGTCATGCATGATCCGCCCCGGTGACGGCACGCGCACGACCTTTATCCCATAGCTTTCGGCCACTTCCGCCGCCGATTGATAGACGCGCCAATTGGGGTCGTTGTCCGCGCCATGCGGGATCGCCAGCGTGCCCGGCGCGACAAAGCGGGCCAGATTGTCGACATGGCCGTCGGTATGGTCGTTGCGCAAGCCATAGATCAGCCAAATCACGCGATCATGCCCCAGATCATCGCGGAGGGCCGCCTCGATCGCGGCCTTGCTCATCCCCGGATTGCGGTTGCGGTTGAGCAGGCATTGCTCGGTGGTGACGACCAGGCCGGTGCCGTCGCCATCAATCGCGCCGCCTTCCAAAATCCAGGGGTGGCGAGTGACCTCGATATCTTTCCGCCGCGCCAGCCGCGCGCCGATATCGTCATCGCCGGGCAGATCATATTTGCCGCCCCAGCCGTTAAAGCCGAAGTCGCGACCCTCGTGGCCCGACACCATGATCACGCCGGTGTCACGCAGCCAGATGTCGCCAAACGGCTCGACCACCACCTCGGCAAAGGGCGCCGCCTCGCGCGCGGCCCGCCCCGCTTCGGCATCGGCCGCGACCAGGGTGACCGCCTCACCCGCGCCATCGGCATGGACGGCGCGGGCAAAGCCAACGACTTCCGCCCGCGCAGGATCGAGATCGGCTTCCCACAGCTCGTCATGGCTGGGAAAGCCGATCCACACGCCCTTGTGCGGCGCCCATTCTGCGGGCTGGATCAAACCGGCCATGGCGCGGGCCTATTTCACGCCTGTGCGCGATTGGTCGCGGATGGCGCGGAATTCGGCGGTCTTGTACCAGTTGGGCCACATATTGCCCTCGGCCAGCTTGCGGCCGAGTTGATAATAAATCGTCAGATCATCGACCGCGCCCGACCAATCCCATTTGGGATCATATTCGTCCTGCGGCTTGTGGTAGCGGTTGGCGGTATAATCCTCCGCCGCTGCATGGCCTGCGGCTACTCCGCCGACGACCAGATTTTCACCCGACCCGCCATCGAGCATCGGCACGCCCAATTTGGCGAAACTGAAATGGTCGGACCGATAATAATAGCCGCGTTCCGGATTGGCCTCGGGCGAGATGGTGCGGCCTTGGGCGGCGATCAACGGCTTGGCGAGGTCCTCAATCTCGGACTTGCCCGCGCCGGTGATGATGAAATCCTTCGCGCGGCCGACGACGCTGAGACCGTCCATATTGACCCCGCCGACGGTGCGCGCGAGCGGATAGACCGGATGTTCGGCATAATAGCGCGAGCCGAGCAGGCCCGATTCCTCAGCCGTCACCGAAATGAACGCCATCGAGCGGCGCGCGGGGCCTGCCTTTGCCTGCGCTTCGGCGAGCGCGATCAGCCCGGCAACGCCGCTCGCATTATCGAGCGCGCCATTGCAGATATCGTCGCCCTTGACCGGCGTGCAGTGCCCCAGATGGTCCCAATGCGCCGTGTAGACGACCCATTCATTGGGCGCGGTCTTGCCTGGCAGGATGCCGATCACATTCTGCGACTGCTGGCGGCGGATCGCGACATCGAACGCCATCGACGCAGTGAGACCCAGCGGCACGGCCTTAAATCCCCTTTGCCCCGCGTCGCGCCGCAACGCGTCAAAATCCTTGCCCGCACTGGCGAACAATGCCTTGGTTTCGTCAAGCTGAATCCAGCCGATCGCCTGGCTTTCATCCAGATGATCGCCCTTTTCGTCGAGTTCGAGCGTCGGGTGGCTGTTGCTCGATTCAACGACGCCCCAGCCATAAGCGGCAGGCTCGGTATCGTGGACAATGATCGCCGCCGCCGCGCCCTGCCGGGCAGCTTCCTCATATTTATATGTCCAGCGGCCATAATAGGTCATGGCGCGACCACCAAAGGGACCGTCCAGCGTCGGGGTCTGCCAATCGGGGTCGTTGACCAGGATGATGACCGTCTTGCCTTTCACATCGACGCCCGCATAATCGTTCCAGCCAAGCTCGGGCGCGTTGATGCCATAACCCACGAACACCACCGGGCTGTCCTTGATCGTCACCTTGGGCGCGACGCGGTAGGTGCGCATGACGATGTCAGGCCCCTGCGTCAGGCTGATCGGCGCGGTGCCGCCGCTGAAGGTGACGGGCGTGAAATTGCTGTTGGTCAGCTCGACCATCGGCACCTTCTGCGTCCAGCTGCCATGATTGCCGGGCTTGAGACCGGCGGCCTTCATCCGCTGGATAATATA
>CANJKQ010000268.1 GCA_947474905.1 Pseudomonadota bacterium
ATTCGCGCCGCGCCTCGGGCCATTGCCCCGCCCGCTCCAACGCGCCGCCAAGCTGAAGATGGAGCGTCCAATCGGCATCGCTGCCCGCCCGCGCCAAGGCCGTGGCATAGGCCCTGGCGGCCTCGTCATACCGGTCTGCGGCGACGAGCAGGTCACCATAAAGCTGCGCATCCGATCGATCCGCGCCCGGCGCGTCGTTCAGCGCGGCGGCAATGTGCAGCGCATCGACATCGCGCTTGGCCGCCTGCAAGGCCTCGATCCGGATTGCCGCGGCTTCGGCGGTGGCGGGGCTGGCGGGCGGGATATGGTCTAGCGCGGCAAGCGCGGCTTTCGGCACTCCCCCTGCCACCAGCGCGCGTGCCAGCGCCAGCCGCGCCCGGTCATTGCCGGGGTCGAGCGTTTCGGCCGCGCGGCTTAGCGCGACCGCCGCCGGCGCCACCCGCTTATCGCCCAGCGATTCGGCGAGCTGGATATAGAGCCAGGCGATGCCGATCCGCGCGGTCGCGGGCGTCCCGCTTCCCAGGGCCGCGCGATATGGCGCCAGCGTCGCCGTATCGGCGGGCAACAGGCTCAGCGCTGCCTCGCGCTGCCCCGCGCCCGCCAGCATTTGCGCCGCCGCGACGCGCAGGCTGATCGCGCCAGGGTCGGACACCGTCATCAGCCGCGCCATCGTCATACCCGTGGCGACGCGGCCGCCAGCAATGTCGGTCAGCAAACGGGTATGATCGGCAAAGCGCGACGCCAGCGCACTGCCCCGCGCGCCGTCAAGCGCGGCGTTAACCGCGCCCGCATCGTTCAGCGGCGCCAGCCACGCCCGGATTGACGGCGCCAGAAACGAAAACGGCCCGGCGGCAATCGCCTTGACCGCGTCGTTGATCTTGGCCGCATCACCACCGTTAAGCGCATCGCCCAGCGCGATCAGGGCGGCATCGGCGGGGACGACGCCGGCACTCTCCAGCACCCCGCGCGCGCGCCGGGCCAGCGCCATGTCGCCTGCGGCAAGCCCCGCGCGATAGGCACGGATCGCCAGCTCCGCATTCGCCGGATCGGCCGCCAGCGCGGTGGCATAGCCCGCCGCTGCTGCCCGTTCCGATCCCTCCGCGTCGGCCGCGCGCGCGCGCAGATAGGCCGCAAGATTATCATCAGCCCGGGCCGCGGCGGGCAGCATCAACGATGCCCCGGCCCCGGCCAGCAGCGCCAGAACGCGATGCTTACATATTGGGGTAATTGGGCCCTCCCCCGCCTTCGGGCGTCACCCAATTGATGTTTTGCGTCGGGTCCTTGATGTCGCACGTCTTGCAGTGGACGCAATTCTGCGCGTTGATGACGAAACGCGGCTCGCCCGTTTCCTGACCGACGATTTCATACACCCCGGCCGGGCAATAACGCTGCGCCGGTTCGTCATAGGTGGGCAGGTCATAGGAAACCGGAACATCCGGGTCTTTCAGCTGCAGATGGACCGGCTGATCCTCTTCGTGATTGGTGTTCGACAGGAACACCGACGACAGCCGGTCGAACGTGATAACGCCATCGGGCTTGGGATACTCAATTTTTGGCGCCTGATCCGCGCGCACCAGGCTTTCGTGATCGGGATGGTGCCGCATCGTGAAGGGCAGTCGGATGCCCATAGTTTCCAGCCACATCGTCGCCAGCGCAAAGCCCGCGCCCCAGAAATCACCGAACCGCTTCATCAACGGCGCGACATTGCGAACGATGCGCAGCTCCTTTTCGATCCAGCTCGCGCGATATGCCTTGGGATAGGCGACCAGCTCGTCATGCGCCCGCTGTGAAATGATCGCGTCGACCGCAGCCTCGGCAGCCAGCATGCCTGATTTCATGGCGGTGTGCGTGCCCTTGATGCGCGGCACGTTGAGGAACCCTGCCGAGCAGCCGATCAGCGCGCCGCCCGGGAAAACCAGCTTCGGCACGGCTTGCCAGCCGCCATCGCTGATCGCGCGGGCACCATAGGAAACGCGCTTGCCCCCCTTCAGAATATCGGTGATCGCTGGGTGGGTTTTCCAGCGCTGCATTTCCTGGAACGGCGAGAGGTGCGGGTTCGAATAGCTGAGCCAGGTAACGAAGCCGAGCGCGACTTGCCCATTGGCCTGATGGTAGAGGAAGCCGCCACCATTTGACCCCTTGGTTTCGCTTAGCGGCCAGCCCGAGCTGTGGATCACCCGGCCGGGAACGTGCTTGGCAGGGTCAATATCCCATAATTCCTTGATGCCGATGCCATAGATTTGCGGGTCGCAATCCTTGCGCAGATCAAATTTCGCCATCAGCTGCTTGGCCAGCGATCCGCGCACGCCTTCTGCGAACAGCGTGTATTTGGCGTGGAGCTCCAGGCCCGGCTGATAATCGGGCTTGTGGCTGCCGTCGCGCGCAATGCCCAGATCGCCGGTGGCGACGCCTTTTACCGCGCCATCGTCGGTGTAGAGAATCTCGGCCGCCGCAAAGCCGGGGAAGATTTCCACGCCCAGCGCTTCTGCCTGCTCGGCGAGCCAGCGGCACAGATTGCCCAGGCTACCGGTATAGGTGCCCTTGTTGTGCAGAAAGCCCGGCATCAGAAAATGCGGGATTTCGCGCTTGCCCGTCTTGCTCAGCCACCAATGCTGGTTGTCGGTCACCGGCACATCGGCGAGCGGGCAGCCGGTCGTTTTCCAATCGGGCAGCAATTCGTCGAGCGATTTGGGGTCGATCACCGCGCCCGACAGAATATGCGCGCCGACCTCCGACCCTTTTTCCAGCACGCAGACCGAAATTTCCGCGCCCTTTTCCGCCGCGACCTGCTTCAGCCGGATCGCCGCCGAAAGCCCTGCTGGCCCCGCGCCGACGATAACGACGTCATAGGGCATCGATTCACGTTCACTCATCCGCCACTCCCCGCCCGCATCGCCAGATTGTTGCATCATCGCATGCGGACAACGTCTTGTCCTATCCCCCGGTGCCCGCGAATTGACCTTCCCGTCAACTGGTGACTCTATGCAAATATGGGGGCTGAGCCGATTTTCCCTTTCGCCGCTGCAGCGGAAAGCATGCTCGACTGGTGGCGCGAGGCAGGCCTTGACGCGCTGGTCGATGAGGCGCCGCGCCATTGGCTCGCCGAACCCAAAGTCGCGGCGGAACGCCCCGCCCGCGCCGAGAGCGCGCCGACAAAGCCAGTGGCCGCGCCCACCGCGCTGCCCGCGACGCTGGCGGCGTTCAACGCCTGGCGCGTGAGCGAGGTGGCGCCCGATTTTGGCTGGGGCAATGTTCGCATCGGCCCGATGGGAGACGCGGCCAGCGATGTGATGATCATGGTCGAAGCGCCCGAGCGCGACGATGAAAGCGCCGGTCACCTACTGGCGGGCGCGCC
>CANJKQ010000269.1 GCA_947474905.1 Pseudomonadota bacterium
GGCTTGCGGTCCTGCCGGGCATAGCCGAAATAGGGCACCACCGCCGTGATCCGCTTGGCCGAGGCGCGTTTTAGCGCGTCGATGCAGATCAACAGCTCCATCAGATTGTCGTTGGCGGGATAGCCCGTCGACTGGATGACGAACACGTCTTCGCCGCGCACATTTTCATGGATTTCGACGAAGACTTCCTCGTCGGCGAAACGGCGCACGCTGGCATTGGTGAGCGGCAGTTCAAGGTAAGCGGCAATGTCGCGCGCCAGCGGCAGATTGGCATTGCCGGTCATCAATTTCATCGTCTTTGCAACTCCCACCAAGAGCGCTAGTCCCTTAAGAGGCTTGGCCGGGCAAGGGAAGAGGAAGCGCGTGGCGGGGGAAGTGACCTATCAGCCGACCGAGGCGGATTATATCGCGGCAGCCAAAGCGTCGTTCCGGGCACAGATACGTGGTCCCCGGGCATTGCGTGGGTGGGCGATCATCGCTGCCGCATTGACGGGTTTTGCAGTCTATACAGCGTGGCGCAATCCCTATTGGACCGAAGACCCGTTCGGTGTTGTGTTCCTGGTTATCTGGGGTGTGTTCGGGCCGCCACTGCTTGCGGGCATCAGTTATTTGTTCGTGGCACGGCGGGGGCAGCGACGGTTCCGCCAGCAAAAGACCTTGCGGCAGCCGATCAGCTGGCGCTGGACATCCGACGGCATCAGCTATGATCGCGAAAGCGCCAAGGGCTACCAGAACTGGGCTGATCTTTACGGCTGGGCCAAGCGCAACGCGACCTATTTGTTCTTCGTGAACGAGCAAGCCGCCCTGCCGCTACCCGAACGGATATTGAGCGCCGAACAGATCGCCGATCTTGACAAGCTGTTGTTGATGCATGTGCCGCGTCGCCGCTGACCGGCTTGCCCGTATCGTGCCTCGCGCCTAAGCGCTGCCCCTATGACCGTGACTACCCGCTTCGCGCCGTCGCCGACGGGCCGGCTGCATGTCGGCAATATCCGCGCTGCGCTCCACAACTGGCTGTTCGCGCGCCAGCAGGGCGGGCAGTTCGTGCTGCGCATCGACGATACCGATGGCGAGCGCAGCGAGGAACGCTTCGTCACCGCGATCGGCGACGATCTCGATTGGCTCGGCCTCAATCCCGATCGTGAGGTGCGCCAGTCGGACCGGTGCAAGCGCTATCAGGCGCGGTTCGAGATGCTGGTCGCGGCAGGCCGCATCTACCCAGCTTATGAGACGGCGCAGGAGCTGGACCTTAAGCGCAAGATCCTCGCCGGGCGCGGCTTGCCGCCGGTCTACGACCGCGCCGCGCTGAAGCTGACCGACGCCGATCGCGCGAAGCTAGAGGCCGACGGCGTCAAGCCGCATTGGCGCTTCAAGCTTGACCATGAGCACCCGATCGAATGGACCGACCTGATCCGCGGGCCCCAGCGCTTCGACGCAGCGACGATGAGCGACCCCGTCATCCGCCGCGCCGATGGCAGCTGGCTCTACATGTTCCCCAGCGTCGTCGACGATATCGAGCTGGGCATCAGCCATGTCGTGCGCGGCGAGGACCATGTCTCCAACACCGCGCTGCAAATCCAGATGTTCGAGGCGCTCGAGGCGCCCGCCCCCGCTTTCGCGCATGAGGCGTTGCTGGTGGGAAGCGAGGGCAAGCTTTCCAAGCGGATGGGCTCGCTTGGCGTCGATGCGTTTCGCGACGCTGGCATTGAGGCGCAGGCGGTGATCGCGCTGCTCGCCCGGCTGGGGACGAGCGATCCGGTCGAGCCGATCGCCGACGTGGCGCCGCTGGTGGCGGGCTTCGATTTCGCGCGCTTCGGTCGCGCCCCGGCGCGGTTCGACGAGGGCGAACTGATGCAGCTCAACGCGCGGATCGTCCACCAATTGCCGTTCGAGGCCGTGGCGGATCGGCTTCCTGTGGCGATGACGGCGGCGGCATGGGACGTCGTACGGCCCAATCTGGCGACGGTGGCAGAGGCGGCGACATGGTGGCGCGTGATCGAGGGGCCGATTACCCCGCCCCCGCTGGAGGATGACGATCGAGCCTATCTCGCCGATGCCGCCGCTGCTGCGGGGGCGATCGACTGGAGCGCGGACCCGTGGCACGCGCTGACGACGGCGCTGAAAGACGCGACGGGCCGCAAGGGCAAGCCCCTGTTCCTGCCACTGCGCCGCGCGCTGACCGGGCATGACCATGGACCCGACATGGTCGCGCTCCTCCCGCTGATCGGCCGCGAGGCGGCGATCGGACGCTTGGGCGCCGCTGCCGAGGCTGAAGCAACACCCCCTAACCCCCGTTCGCCCTGAGCGAAGTCGGAGGGCTGCCCTGCTTCGAGAGGAAAAGCGGGGCTTCGACACGGTCAGCCCGAACGGTTGTGGCGTGGGGTATGTCATTGTGATCTAACACGCCACGACGCCCTTGCCTCCTCCTTATGATCGCGGCAGGAAGGGGCCAATCAAAACAAGGGGATGTTCCGATGCGTTATTGGCTGGCCGGCATTGCGGCGATCACGTTGCTCGCGGCACCGATGAGCAGCATCGCCGCCGACACCAAACCCGAGGGCGACAAGCCCGCTGCCGCGCCTAAAGCTGAGTTGCCCCCGCTGCCCGAAGACAAATCGGTCGCGCAAAGCGCCAGCATTGGCGGCCGCACAATCGCCTACACCGCGACCGTCGGCACGATCACGGTCCGCGATGGCGAGGGCAAGAAGATCGGCGAGGTCGTCTACACCGCCTATATCGCCAATAATGGCGGCGACCGCCCGGTCACCTTTGCGTTCAATGGCGGGCCGGGCGCCTCATCGGTCTATCTCAATCTCGGCGCGATCGGCCCCAAGCGCGTGCCGTTCGGTGACGAAGGCGACGCTCCCTCCGACGCGCCGGTGCTGCGCGACAATCCCAATAGCTGGCTCGATTTCACCGACCTTGTCTTCATCGATCCCATCGGCACCGGCTTCAGCCGCAGCCTGGAAGATGCCGACAAGACCAAGAAAGACTTTTACGGGCCCGAGCAGGACATCAAATATCTGTCGCGCGTCGTCTATGACTGGCTGACCAAGGCAGGCCGCATGCGCTCGGCCAAATATGTCGTCGGCGAAAGCTATGGCGGCTATCGCGCGCCGCGCATCGCCAATGCGCTGCAGACCAGGATGGGTGTCGGCGTGAATGGCGTGGTGATGGTGTCGCCTTATCTCGATCCGCCCGCGATCGGCGACGACACCGCGCTGTCGCCGCTGCCGTGGATCATCAACCTGCCGTCAATGGCGGCGGCCAAGCTGGAGCGCGAGGGGCGACTGTCCGCCGACACGATCGCGCCGGTGGTCGCCTATGCGCGCGGCGCCTATGCCACCGA
>CANJKQ010000270.1 GCA_947474905.1 Pseudomonadota bacterium
AGCCCGTCATGCGCAACCGGGATATGGAGATTATCAGAATAGTTATCGCCGACATTCTTCCAGTTGACCGCGCGCTCGCGCAGGCGAACGTCGCTGATCCGGCGCATCTCCTCAAAGCGATAGGGCGCGACCTGATCGTCATAGGGCGCCATCATCGCGGCGACTGACGGCCCGCCATCATCCTCAAGTCTGACAAAAACGAAGCCGCGCCAAATCTCGACCTTGACTGGCGCCAGGCCATTGTCCTCGAGCGTGAGCGCGGAGTAATCGCGCCGCATCGGCACGCCGCTCAGCCGCCCATCGAGCTCATAAGTCCAGGCGTGATAGGGGCAGACGAGCTTTTTCGCGCACCCCGCCTGCCCCTCGACCAGCCGCATCGCGCGGTGGCGGCAGACATTGGTGAAGGCGCGTACCACGCCGTCGTCGCCACGCACGACGATGACGCTTTCGCCGACATAATCGAGCCGCCGCCAATCGCCCGGCGCGGCGATGTCACTCTCATGGCAGACGATCTGCCAGGAAGGGCGGATGACCCGCGCCATTTCCAGCTCAAAAAATTCGGGATCGGTGTAGAGCCAGCCGGGCAGGCTCCAATCGGCATCGGGGTCGGCGTCGTCCGCGATTTCGGCGAAAGCGCGCGCCACGCCGCTTACGCCGCGCGCTTCAGGTCGAGCCGACCCCAGATTTCGACCAGTGCCTGGGTCAGTTCAGCCATCATCGCGTCGTCATGCGCGGGGCCGGGGGTGAAGCGCAGCCGCTCGGTGCCGCGCGGCACGGTCGGGTAATTGATCGGCTGAACATAGACGCCGTATTCGGCGAGCAGGATGTCGCTGATCTTCTTGGCTTTTATCGGATCGCCGACCATCAGCGGCACGATGTGCGTCTCGCCCCACATGACGGGGAGGCCAGCATCGCGGAACATCGTCTTGAGCGTGAGCGCGGCGGCCTGCTGGCCCTCGCGCTCGACCGATGACGCTTTCAGGTGCCGCACGCTCGCCAGCACGCCGGCGACGAGCACCGGCGACAGGCTGGTCGTGAAGATGAAACCGGGGGCGTAGCTGCGGATGACGTCGATGATCGTCTGATCAGCCGCGATATAGCCGCCCATCACCCCGAATGCCTTGCCTAGCGTGCCTTCGATGATGGTGAGGCGGTGGGCTTGCGCGTCGCGCTCCGAAATGCCGCCGCCGCGCGCGCCATACATGCCGACCGCATGGACCTCGTCGAGATAAGTCAGCGCGTTATATTTGTCGGCAAGGTCGCAGATCGCCGCAATCGGCGCGACATCGCCCTCCATCGAATAGACGCTCTCGAACGCAATCAGCTTGGGCGTCGCGGGGTCTTCCGCCGCCAGCAATTCCTCGAGATGCGCGACATCATTGTGGCGGAAAATCCGCTTGTCGCAGCCCGAATTGCGGATGCCCGCGATCATGCTGGCGTGGTTCAACTCGTCCGAGAAGATCACGCACCCGGGCAGGATCTTGCCCAGCGTCGAGAGCGTCGCGTCGTTCGAGACATAGCCGCTGGTGAACAGCAATGCGCCTTCCTTGCCGTGCAAATCGGCAAGTTCGGCTTCCAGATCGACATGGTAATGGGTGTTGCCGCCAATGTTGCGCGTGCCGCCCGAGCCGGCGCCGACATCGTGCAGCGCCTCTTCCATTGCCGCGATCACCTTGGGGTGCTGGCCCATTGCGAGATAATCGTTCGAGCACCAGACGGTGACCGGCTTTGGCCCGTTATGCCCGGCAAAGCAGCGCGCATTGGGGAACATGCCCTTGTTGCGCAAAATGTCGATAAACACGCGATAGCGGCCCTCGGCATGGAGCCGGTCGATCGCCTGGTTGAACACGCGCGCATAATCGAGGCGCGGCATCCCTGAGTCCGTCATGGAGCGGCTTCCTACCGAGTCGACAGGCGAAAAGCCATAGGGCCGCTGGACCGTGGTCACAGCGCGTCGAGGCGGGCGAGGCCGAAGCGCGCAAGCGCGGGGGTGAGCGCCTGTTCGTCAGGGCCAAAGCGGGTGAAGACGGCGATGCCGGGCGGGGGCGCTACCGGCCAGTCCTGCCCCTCGGTCAAATGCGCGACTCGTCGTGCGATGCCGCCGCTGCCATCGACAAAATCGATGCCCGCCCCGGCGGCAGCGCGCAGTTCCGCCTCGACCAACGGGAAATGGGTGCAGGCATTGACGATGACGTCGATGCGGTCTCCGCCCGGCTGGCGCGTCAGTCCCGCAAGCGCAGCCGCATAGCGATCTGCCGCCACCGGCCGCCCGTGCAGCCTGTCTTCCGCCGCCTGCACCAGATCGGCCGAGCCATGGCGCAACACCGTACAATCCGTCGCATATCGGGCCGACAGATCATCGACATAGGGCTGGCGCACCGTCGCCTCGGTGCCAAGCACGCCGATCACCCGGGTGCGGCTGAGTTCGGCGGCGGGCTTGATCGCGGGCACCGTACCGACGATCGGCAGGTCGAGCGCCGCGCGCACCGCGGCGAGCGCAATCGTCGAGGCGGTGTTGCAGGCAATGACGATCAGGCGCGGGCGATAACGTTCCGCCAGTCGCCCGAGCAGCGCGGGCACGCGCCCGGCAATCTCCGCTTCGATCTTTATCCCATAAGGAAAGCCCGCCGAATCGGCGGCGTATACGATCGGCGCGTTGGGCAGCAGCGCGCGGGTCGGGCCGAGCACCGACAATCCGCCGACACCGGAATCGAAAAATAGGATCGGCCGCGCGTCGGTCATCGCGGCGCCATAACTCAACAGCAAGAGTTGACAAGACAGGCGGTCGCGCGGCAAGCCGGTTCAGGGCCGCGATAGGCCGGGGGCGGTTCGACAAGGGGATCGGCATGCGGCTTTGGTGGCGGAGTAGGCGGGTTGGTCGGGCGGTCATTGCCGCATTGGCGATCGCCGGGGCCGACGCTGCGCAAGCGCAGGATGCGCCTGCGCCCGCACCCGATCCGTCGCCGCCGCAACGCTGGGCGATCCACGGCCAGTCAACGCTGGTGGTGCAAGGCAATACCCGTTTCCGCGCCCCTTATGACGGCCCCAACAGCCTGCACGCCAGGGGCGAGACGCGGGAGACGGTGGACGTCACGCTTTATGCCGGGGCCTCGCCGTGGCGCGGCGGGGAATTGTGGGTCAATCCCGAGATCGATCAAGGCTTTGGCCTGGGGAATACCACCGGCGCGGCTGGGTTCCCCAGTGGGGAAGCGTATAAGGTTGGCAAGGCCAATCCCTATTTTCGGCTGCAACGCCTGTTCTTCCGCCAGACGATCGGGCTCGGCGGTGGCCGGGAGGCCGTTGAGGCCGATCTCAATCAGCTGCGCGGCACGGTCGACCATGATC
>CANJKQ010000271.1 GCA_947474905.1 Pseudomonadota bacterium
ATCCGCCCCCATCAGCCAGATGAACTGCTTTTTGGGAAACAGCCGCGTCACCGCCGCCAGCGTATCGACGGTGTAGCGCGTGCCGAGTTTTTCCTCGATGGCGCTGACGCGGATCGGCGCGTGGCGTGCCATGCGGACGGCGGAGGCGAAACGCGCGTTGAACGGCGCCATGTCGCGCGCCGCCTCTTTCAGCGGATTGCCGGGCGAGACGAGCCACCATACCTCGTCCAGGTCCAACGCACGGATCGCCCACAGGCTGATCGCGCGATGCCCGCGATGCGCCGGATTGAACGACCCGCCCAGGATGCCGATGCGGTTCATGGCGCCGCCTGCCAATCTTCACGCTGGTGCCTTACCCGAACGATGCGCAGACCCGCAGCGACGGGCTCGTAAATGAGCAGATAGGGCGTGCGCCGGACATGCCAGCGCCGCCAACGACGATAGCCGATCGCGCTGCCCGCGGCTGGAAAATCAAGCAGAACATCCGTCGACAGAATGATCCGCGCAATCAGATCATCGGCCAATTGCGGGCTGATATCGGCAAGGTAGCGGCGGATGGCATCGAGGTCGTCAACCGCCGATTGCGCCCAGTCGACATGGTTCATGCCGCGTGGCGCTTGCTCCGGTCGATGCCGAAACGTTGCTCCACATCGGCTTGCGACACGATGCGGCCGGCTGCGAAATCCGCCTCGCCCGCGCGAATGGCGTCGATCAACGCCGTTTCCTCGGCCACGAAGCGTTCAACCGCCTTTGTCACCAGCCACGCCCGGCTGCGGTCCCAGTCAGCGGCCAGTCGATCAAGCTCTTTGGCGACGGGTTCCTCCACCCGGGCGGTGATGACCACGCTTTTGCTCATGGGTGCAATGTATACATTCGTATCATTTGTATCAAGGGCGCCGCTGGCCGGTGCCGAAACCCAGCCATTTATAGGTCGTCAGCCCTTCGAGCGCGACCGGGCCGCGCGCGTGGAGGCGGCCCGTGGCAATGCCGATTTCGGCGCCCAGCCCGAATTCGCCGCCATCGGCAAACTGGGTGGAGACATTCCACAGCACGATGGCGCTGTCGACCTCGCTCAGAAAGCGCGTGGCAACCGCCTCGTCGGCGGCGACGATCGCGTCGGTATGGTGCGATCCGTGGCGCGCAATATGGATAAGCGCGCCATCGACGCCGTCGACCATCGCGACCGAGGCGATGGCATCGAGATATTCGGTGTCCCAATCGGCATCGTCGGCAGCAGCGATGTCGGGGACCAAGGCCCGCGCCGCCGCGTCGCCACGCATCATGCAGCCCGCGTCGCGCACCGCCCGGATCAGGGCGGCGGCATGGGGATAGGCGCGGTCGACCAGCAATGTCTCCATCGCCCCGCACACGCCGGTGCGGCGCAGCTTGGCGTTGATCACGATCGCTTCGGCCATGGCGCGGTCGGCACTGGCATCGACATAGACATGGTTGAGGCCATCGAGATGCGCCAGCACCGGCACTCGCGCCTCGGCCTGCACCCGCGCGACCAGGCTCTTGCCGCCGCGCGGCACGATCAGGTCAATGCCGCCTGCTGCCGCCAGCATCGCGCCGACCAACGCCCGGTCCGTCGCGGCGACAAGCTGCACAGCGTCGGCGGGGATGCCTGCGCTCGCCAGCCCGCGCGCCATCGCGGCATGGATGGCGCGGTTGCTCTCGACCGCTTCCGATCCGCCGCGCAGGATGCAGGCATTGCCCGCCCCGAGGCACAAGGCAGCGGCGTCGGCGGTCACATTGGGGCGGCTTTCATAAATGATGCCGATGACGCCGATCGGCACCCGCACGCGGCGCAGCACCAGGCCGTTGGGGCGGCGTGTTTCATCGATGACCTGCCCGACCGGATCAGGCAGTGTCGCCACTGCCGCGACACCGGCCGCCATTGCCTCCACCCGGTCAGGCGTCAGCTTCAGCCGGTCGAGCATGGCGGCGGACAGGCCATTGGCGCCGGCCTTGGCCATGTCGGCGGCATTGGCGGCCAGGATGATGTCGGCATCGGCGCGGATGGCGCCTGCCGCTGCGTCGAGCGCAGCCGCCTTGGCGGGTGATGACAGCCGTGCCAGCGCCATCGCCGCGGTGCGTGCCCGCCCGGTCATCCCGGTGATGGTGCGGTCTGCGGTCGCCTGTTCCACCGCAGGGCGGCTAGCATGGCGGGAAGCTCTTGCCAAACGCCGCGACGCTCTCAATCATGCCGCAACGGCTTCAGGGGCGCGGGCGGTATGACAAGCGAATTGGCGGCGGCGGGCGACATCGCCACGGGCAGCATCATCGGCAGGGCAATCGAGCCCCATACCGGCACCGCCGCCAGCCATGCCGAGGGTCATGGACTTTGCCTCAACTGCGGCACCGCGCTTGGCGGCGACTATTGCGCGCGCTGCGGCCAGCCGGCGCATGTCCATATGACGCTGATGTCGATCGGCCATGACGTGCTGCACGGCGTTTTTCATTTCGACGGCAAGATCTGGCGCACCTTGCCGCTGTTGTTTACCCGCCCCGGCGCGTTGACGCGGCGCTATATCGCCGGTGAGCGGGCGCGGTTCGTGTCGCCGCTCGCGCTGTTCCTGTTCTCGGTGTTCCTGATGGTCGCCACGTTTGAGACGATTGGCGGCCCGCTCAGCGAGCTGGCCCATGCCACCCGCGATGGCAAGCAACTGAGCGCTGCGCAAGTCGAGGCCGTGCTCGCCAAGGATCGCGCCCAGCTTGCCGCGCTGCGCGCCGAGCGGGCCAGGATCGTGGCGGCGAAAGGGGGTAGCGACGCAATCGACGGGCGGATCGACAAGATCAACGAAGATGTCGAGGGCCTGCAGGTCGTGCACGACATCAACACGGGCCAGGTGCCCAAGGTGAATACCGATCCCGCCAATCTCAAGATCAACACCGGCAGCGCCGCGCTGAATGTGCGGATCAGAACGGCGCTCGCCAGTCCCGAGCTATTCTTCTACCGGATGCAGGCCAGCGCCTACAAATTCAGCTGGATGCTGATCCCCATTTCGCTGCCGTTTATCTGGCTGTTGTTCGCCTTCCGCCGCGATGTCGGGCCTTATGATCACGCCATTTTCGCGATCTACTCGCTTTCTGCGATGACCTTGGGCGTCGTGGGGTTGAGCTTGCTGCGGGCGATCGGCCTGCCGTAAGGAGTGATCGGGGTGGCGCTCGTCATCGGGCCGCCGCTCCATATGTATAAGCAATTGCGCGGTGCTTACCGCATTGGCCGGTTCAGCGCGGCGTGGCGCACCGTGGCGCTGCTCTTTTCGACGATGGTCACCAGCCTGTTGTTCTTGCTGCTGGTGCTCAGCATCGCGGCCTGACCGGTCGTTACGCGCGCCC
>CANJKQ010000272.1 GCA_947474905.1 Pseudomonadota bacterium
GAAAGAAAATCCCAGCAGCCACAAAATGATCAGGATGACGACGATTGTTTCAAGCATGACGGAGCGCTCCTAACCGGGTGCCGTCATTGGCAACCTCCGCTCCTCAGAACGCGCGCGATATAATGACAGTTCCCGATTGATCAGGAATTTGTTGCCTGCTTAACGTCGTGCCTGCGTAACGATAGCGTTTTCCCGTCAGCAAAAAGGGCAGCGCGCTAACCAGCACGCTGCCCTAAAAGCCGTTATATTAGAGCATGATGACTTGAGGATGGATCGTCATTGCGAGGAGCGTGAGCGACGAAGCAATCCAGCGGCCAAGCGGCTTGGCTGGACTGCTTCCCCCGGGCCTGCGCCGGGGTCGCAATAACGGCCTCGGTTCAACCCAATGTCATCCCGCTCTAAATGCTCAGCGGCAGACTTCGATGTCGACCGGCCGGTCCCAATAACGGTCCCAGCGATGCTCAACCCAGCAATGCTCGTACCGCGGACGATAGCGATAGGCGTAATAGCCATCACGCGGATAATAGCCGTGGTCGCGATAATAGATCACGTCATAATCGCGCGGATAGCCATGGTCGTAATAATAACGGTCGCGATACCGATCATGATCAGAGGCAATCGCCGCACCGATTGCCAGGCCCGCAATGCCCGCGACCACCGCCGCGCCGCCATCGCCATCATGGCGATAGCCGCCACGCCAGCGATCATGCCAATCCGCGCTTGCCGGCGCGGCTGCGGCCAGCGCGGTTGCTCCCAGCGCCACCGCCAGACCGGCTTTTTTCAACAGCTTCATGTCCTTCACTCCCTAAGCAATGGCGCCCGGGCCATGGTCGCAACAACGATTGAGCACCGAGCTTGTTCAAGGCGTTAAGCGAGTCGGGCTGAACGGGCCGCGAACAGGCTGTTAATATAGGGTTTAGTCTCGCTTGCCGCCAGCGCCTGGCTCGGGCTAGGGGCAGGCCATGGCTTATTGGCTCCTGCGCTCCGAACCCGATGTTTATGGCTGGGATGATCTGGTGCGCGACGGCGCGACCGAATGGGATGGCATCCGCAACTATACCGCGCGCAATTTCCTGATGACGATGGCGCCCGGCGACCAGGCGATTTTCTATCATTCCAATACCGAGAAAGCGGCGGTCGGCATCATGGAGATCACCCGTGCCTGGCGCGCCGATGGCGATGACGGCAAATGGGCCAGCGTCGCGGTAAAACCGGTCAGGAAATTTCCGCAGGCAGTGCCGCTTGCCGATATCAAGGCGGAACCCCGCCTCGCCATGCTTGAGGTGCTGCGCCAGTCGCGCTTGTCGGTCACGCCGGTGCGCGAGGAAGAATGGGCGGTGTTGCTCGAAATGGGTGGATTGTGACCCGGCTGATCGCGGCGACGGCGCTCGCGCTCCTCGTCTGGACCTCCCCCGCCCCGGCCCAGCACGCCGACCGCGCGACGCCCGGCTATGTGCGGGTGAAGCTGGAAACCAGCAAGGGGGACATCATCTTCGCGGTCGACGAACGTCACGCCCCCGTCACCGCCACCAATTTCCTGCGCTATGTCGATGACGGCCGGCTCGATGGCACCAGCTTTTTCCGCGCATCACGGAACAAGGCGAATGCCCGGGTCGGGTTTATCGAAGGCGGCATCGGCACCGATGCGCGACGCAGCCTGCTCGGTATCCCGCTTGAGCCGACCAGCAAGACCGGGCTGCACCATGTCGATGGCGCGGTGTCGATGGCGCGCAACGGCCTTGATTCGGCGACGGGCAATTTCGCGATCTTCGTCGGTGCGGCGCCAGGCTATGATGCCCGGCCGGGCGCCCCCGGCTATGCCGTGTTCGCCCGCGTGGTCAGTGGCATGGAAACGGTCAAGGCCATCCTCGCCGCCCCCTCTGGCGCGGGCGAAGGCGTGATGAAGGGTCAGATGATCCTCGCGCCCGTCATCATCAAACGCGCCATCCGCCTCGACGGCATCGCAAAGCCAACCGGCGGGCCGAAAGTGTGGCTGATCAAGATCGGCGGTTAACGGGGTTTGCCGCCTGGCGTCTGGATGCCGAACGCAGCATTGATTGCGTGGACATGTGGTCGGGGAGAGAGGATTCGAACCTCCGGCCCCTCCCTCCCGAAGGCAGTGCTCTACCAGGCTGAGCTACTCCCCGACGGAGCCCGGCATGCGCTTATCTGGCGCGGCCGGTTAGCTTGGAAGCGGCGCCTATACCGACCGCCTCACCGACGCGCAAGGGGCGTCAGCCGCGCCCGATCGCGCCCAGCAGATCGGCGATGCTGGTGAATTTCTCGCGCGGCGCGCCGATACGGGCGCGCGAAATTTCGGCGGCCTCAATCTTTTGCCAATCGCGAAACGTCACGATATCGACGCCGCGCGCCGACAGCAGCTGATCAAGGCCGGGCCGACCGGCCTTGCCGCTATCGCCCGCAATATCGGCCGCAATCTGTTCGGCGACGGCCTGGCCATCGGGACGGTTGGTGCCGATCGTCCCCGTCGGGCCGCGCCGTGCCCAGCCGACGGCATAAAGCCCCGGCGCCACCCGCCCTTCCTGATTGGCGAAACGCCCGGCGCGCGCATCATAGGGCACCCCCTCAATCGGCGGCGTGCGATAGCCGATGCAACTGACTACCAGATCGGCAGGCAGGCAATACGTGTCGCCCATGCCGACCGCCTGGCCCTGGGCATCAAGCCGGGTGCGCTCGACAATCACGCGTTCGACCCGGCCTTCGCCCTCAATCGCGACCGGCGCGGCGAAAAAGTCGAAATCGATCGCGAGCGGCTTGTCGCCCACCGCATTGCCCGCAAATTCGCGCAGATGCGCGACCGATTTGCGCTGCCCCGGATCGAGCGCGGCATCGGCTTCGGCGGGCGGCAGGTCGTCGGGCTCGACATGCGGCGTCGCGCGGGCGAGATGGCCAAGCTCCCCCAATTCCTTGGGCGTCATCGCGATCTGGTGCGGCCCGCGGCGGATGGCGAGCGTGATGCGCCGGATCGCCGACTGTTCCAGCGCGGCCAGCGCATGCGCGGCGATGTCTGAACCGGCAAATTCCTCGCTCGTCTTGGCAAGGATGCGCGTCACGTCGAGCGCGACATTGCCCGCCCCGATCACCACCGCGTTCGCGCCGCCAAGCGGGGGCGCAAGATCGGCAAAGTCGGGATGGCCATTATACCAGCCGACAAACGCCGCCGAGCCGATGACCCCGGGCAAGTCCGCCCCGGGAATGCCGAGCGGCCGATCATGCGGCGCACCGGTGGCGAGCACCACTGCATCATAAAGCTCGTGAAGCTCGGCAATCGAGACGTCGCGGCCGAGCGTAACATTGCCGACAAAGCGCACATTGTC